>CALEMV010000114.1 GCA_937910655.1 uncultured Solobacterium sp. | reverse complement strand
GTCCACATAGCGAGGAAACCCTATGATTCGAAACATCCGATTAAATACAAAAACAAAACAAATCATTCAAAGTGTTTATCCTACAATGTCCTCTTTACAGCAGAGTATTGCGGATTATTTCCTGGAAAATACCGAGCTTTTAGATTTCTCTTCAAAGCGTATTAGTAAGATTCTTTACGTCTCTGAACCTACTCTATCCAGATTTGCACAGAAGTGTAATTTTAAAGGTTATCGTGAATTCATTTATGAATATAGCAATGACCTTCAAAACTGTGAATTTGATTCATCAGATGAAAACCAGCATATTAAAGAGAGTATCCAGAGCCAGTACTTTGATTCTCTTAAAAATAAATGTATTGAGATTGCCGAGCAAGATTTTGACCACTTACAAGAAATTTTTGATCAATCCGAGAAGATATATGTTTATGGAGAAGGATTTGCGTCAACGATTGCCAATACATTCCAATATCGTTTAATCAATCTTGGCTATGATATTTCTATCATCCCAAACGTAGATTTCTTACAATTACGATCGCAACTCATTCAACATAATGACTTGTTTATTTATATCTCCATGCAGGATGAACCCACAATTGATTCGGTATCCTTCACACATCTACTCACGCACGAACCCTACGCGATTTACATTGGACAGGCAAATACCAAGTTAGATAAGAAGCCTACCTTCACGGAGTTCTACCAAATTCCCAATACGAAGGATACAGTATGTAGTCCACTAATTCCATTTATTGTCTTTATCGATTTACTAGCGAATTATATACAATTTAAATCTCAAAAATAAAAATCGGCACTATACCGATTTTTACTTTTTAGATACCGTCTTCTGTTTCAACTTCTTTGTGTTGAACAAGTTCAAAACGCATAACTTGTGTCTTACCTGTCTCAATCGTCTGAGTAGCTAAGGAATCAATATCATTTGCGAAGCTTCTTGTTAGGTTAGCTTCCACAATCATGCCTAAGTTTGAACCAGATAATACAACAATCTTGTATTGTTCCTGAAGCTTCATCGCAAGTTCAACAGAAACCTTAAAAGGTGAACCACCAACTAAGTCTGTAAATACAAGGATTCCGTCTGTGCAATCCTTCAAGGAAGCGAAAGCTACTTCTAATTTCTTTTCGAGATCATCTGTAGAATCTTCTTGAACGAAGTCTACCGCATGATAATGTTCTGGTTTACCACCAATGAGTTCTAC
>CALEMV010000113.1 GCA_937910655.1 uncultured Solobacterium sp. | reverse complement strand
TTGTAAAACCGTATTAATGATACAACCAATCCACCAAAAAAGTACGTATGGATTTAATTTACATACATACTCCTTTGTAATTATTCCTGTAATGCATTTACAATTTCATCTGCGACATATTTCCCAGACACAAATGCCCATGCAAGACCTGCTCCACCTGGCATCTTTTCACCAAATACATTCCCTGCAACACTTCCTACCGCAAAGACATTTGGCTGCGCTAGTCCATTACCATCTAATAGATTCAAGTGATTGTCCACCTTTAAGCCACCTGTTGTCTCATAGCGATATTTATTGAGTGGAATAATGCATGTTGTTTTTTCTGGATCTATTTTACCCATTGTATTAGTGCTTGAAGCATCTATTTCAAGGTTATGAAAGCTAATCGTTTCTAATAATTTCTGCGCATCTAAATCAGCAGAAACTGCAGCTTCGCTTAGTGTTTCTCCACTAAATGGCACAATACCGTACATGGACTCTAAATACTTTTCTTCTGATTTTGTGATTGTCGCAGTGGATAGTAGCTTCTTCTTCCATTCTTGATATACTTCCTCATTCATCACAAGATAGGAAGTCGCATTGTTCTGATTATGGATTGCGTCTGAGATTTGATTATATGGTTCTGTTTCATCGATGAAATGTTCTCCCGTATTGTTGACTAATGCAACTCCTTTGGAGAGAATCGATTTTGTCGCAAGATAGGTATCCAATGTAATATCACGTACACTATATCCTAAATAGTTATAAATAACTGAACCATCTTCTATTTGATACGGATGTTCTGTATCTTTCGCTAAAGCTAATGCATCACCTGTATTTGTAGTAAGACCTAAATAATTTGAGTTATGATCACGATCTGGAATCATATTTAAATTACCCGCAGCTGTACCAGTCGCTAAAACAACATACTTTGAAGTTGTTTCAATAATATCACCATTCGATTTTTTAGCTCTTACGCCGATGACTTTACCTTCTTCATCATAACGTAGTCCAATGATACCTGCATTCGTATGAACACTAGCTCCAGAGACTTTCACTTCTTTTTGAAGTAATTCATCAACTTCACCACTCGATTCATCATATAACATAACAGAATTGAGGGCTAAACCATCTGTAGGAATATATCCAGTCTTCTTATCAAAGGTAATACCCAAAATCTTAGATTGCCAATCGACCGTCTCACCGATATTATCTTCTAATATCTGTGTTAGAGCTGCGTTGTTTGTCTGATTACTATAGGCTGCGATATCTTCCGCAAGCGGTTCAGATGGATCAATATCAAATAGGTTTAGTTTTGTAGAGCCTGCTACGATTTGACCACTATTTGCATAGTAGCGTAAGGAGCCACCAATCTCACTATCCTTTTCAATCAGGCTTGTCTTATAACCCATTTCCTGTAGTCGTAGTACAGTTGCGATACCTGCTGCACCACCACCTACGACAGTTACATCTGTATCTTCTTGAATCATCTTTTCTTTATTCTTACCTGTACAATCCTTTTGCCACTCATCGACATTACCATTTGCAGCAGTAATTGCATTACCAATTGCTTCAATGACTGCTTTTGAGGTCTGGGTTGCACCTGTAGAAACATCTACATTTAAAGATTGCTCACTGATGACATATTCCGGGATCTTAGTCAAAGCCGCATCAGATACTGCTTTTGTCTCTTGTTGATCTGTAATAATGACATTTGTTAAAACACCATTCCGAAAAGAAGCAGATACTGTCACATATCCATTATAGCCAGTACCAATACCTGTATAGTTACCATCATTGACTGTATGTGTAGTAGCAGATTCTTTCTTAGGTGCACAACCTATCAATGACACACCAAGAATAAAAGCTATGCTAGTTTTACAAACTTTATTTAGTATATTCATAGAGATATTATATCATTTAATAAATCAAGTGAAATATGTGATTCAACCCATCATTTGTTCAGATAATGTTCACATAGTGTTCTTATTCTTTTAACATATAGACTTT
>CALEMV010000112.1 GCA_937910655.1 uncultured Solobacterium sp. | reverse complement strand
ACAGGTATTACAACGTGATCGTCATGCACACTATTTCGCAATCTTAGGACTAATCGCTTCTTCATTAGAACAGATGGCAACAGAAATCCGTCACCTACAGAGAACGGAAGTTCGCGAAGCGGAAGAACATTTTAATAAAGGACAGAAGGGTTCCAGTGCAATGCCACATAAGCGTAACCCAATCGGTTCTGAGAATATTTGTGGTGCCGCAAGAGTGATGCGTGGATATATGCTAGCGTCATATGAAAATATTCCACTATGGCATGAAAGAGATATCTCTCATTCTGGTGTAGAACGTATTATCTGTCCAGATGCGACAGAATTATTGGATTACATGTTAACGCGTTTTGGTAAAATCTTAAAGGATTTAACTGTATTCCCAGAGAATATGAAAAAGAATATCTGGCTAACCAATGGAGTTATCTTCTCACAACGCTTCATGTTAAAGCTGATTGAGAAGGGTTGGTCCCGTGAAAAAGCATATGATACAGTTCAACCACAAGCCATTAATGCATGGGAGAATCATCTCAACTTCAAAGAATTGATGTTAGCAAATCCTGATGTTACAAGTACCCTAACATTTGAAGAAATCGAAGATTGTTTTGATCCAATGTATCATGTACGTAACGTAGATGAAATCTACAAACGCGTTGGAATTCTATAAATTTATAGATAAACCTCTTATACGCTGTATGGTCAAATAACCATACAGTTTTTTTAAGTTAAATACATATAGACGTAACAAATTATACGTTGTGTCAAATGTAGGTCATATGCATTGACAAAGGTATATATACAACGTAAAATAATATGGTTTAACTACATATTCAATGTTGAAAATATCAATTATGGAGGATAGTCAATGAAAAAACAACTTATTCATATTAGTGCATGCATGGCTATTTCAGCAAGTCTTGTATTTGCTGGAAATTACGCAACTTACGCTGAGGAGAATGATCCTACAGTATGGACAGAAACAAGTTCTGAAACCTCAACAGAAAATACCCCAACACTTGATTCAGAAACTACATTAGAATCTGGTACACAGTCTTTACCGGAAACTAATTCAACACTAAATACAACTTCACTTCCTACTGTAAGTTCGACTCCATCTGCAAGTAATAATATTGTCGACATCGGCGGTTATGTAAACATTGAAGGCTTACCGGCTACTCTTAGTGCAGACGGTACTGGTGTAACATATAGATTTACTGTTGCTTATCAGAGATTACATTCTAGTGATGAGGGACAAACTGTAAGTGATTTACTAATTCGTGTTCCTAATATTGCAAATGCTGACGTGAAATTTACTTTAATTGGTACAAGAGATGCAAATGGTAATCCGGTCGAAGTCAATGCGCCTATGTCAGTTGTTGATTACAATGACGCAATTGAAAATTATACTGGTGATGATGAATATGGTATCCCTACAGCAGAAGGTTTAGCGAATGGTAAGAAAGCATATGTCATATCGGGTAATGATTATCTTCAAGATTCTGGAAAAGTGAAGTCGTATAACTTATATACAACTCAAAATCATAGCCAAGCAGTTTTAGTTGAAGTTACAATTCCAATGGATCAAGCGAAGAATATTAAGTATTTACCACTTGATGCAAGAGCTGAGTGGAAGGCAAGTGATGGATCCTCTACTATTCGTGGATTTGAATCCGGTTGCCAATCTTTAGAAGAATACACAAATCATTCTGTTACGATGAGTGGTGATCTTGAAAATGTGGGTGGTTTATCAGATGTATCATTAATTACGGATGAATATGTAAATAATGGTCATCTCATTAAGTCAGTATCCAATCCAAACACTTATATCACACCAAACAATGGTGATTGGACAAACATTCCAAATGATACAAACATTGATGAGAATACATTCTTCGCTTATGCTAAAATCTTTACTTTACGTGCAAATAGCGCAGTAACTTACTACGCTCCTGTATCAGAAGATATGGCTGACCAAGATGTTTCTCAATTACAGTTAGGCTCTGTGGTTGTTGACTATGTAATTGCTGGTGAGGGTACTTCCATCAAGGCTACTTATATTGATACTAATTTAAGACCACTATATAACGCTGATGGTGAATTGGCTGCATATAATACAGCTGAAGATGGAAATGAAGCTCCACAGTCTGTTACTTATGATGGTAAAGAATATACACTTGTAGGAACAAGTGCTATATCTGCTCCAGCTACTGGTCTTTTAGCAGAAGGTGCAACTCATGTTGTCTTTGAATATGCATTAGCTGCTACACCAACTCCTGCTCCAACACCATCTACACCAGCTGCTTCTACACCTAAGACAGCAGATACTACAAATCTAGCTGGCTATGTTGCAGCACTTCTTGCGGCTTTTGTAGCATTTAGTGTTACAGCCGTAAATAGATACAAATCTAATCAAATTTTCTAAAACTAAAAAAGTCGATAGAAATTGGGTTCACTTCAAATTCTGTCGACTTTTTTGTATGAAAAAATCCATATCAGAAAGTGATATGGATTCAATGACTATTTAAGAATATCTCTTAATACGATATTTGCGTTACGATCTGGTCCTACAGATACTAAGCAGAACTTTGTACCTGTGTATTCTTCGATGAAACGTACATACTTTTGACAGTTAGCAGGTAACTCATCAAATGTTCTAGCATTCGATATATCTTCTGTCCAGCCATCGAAGTATTTGTAAACTGGTTTTGCTTTTGCATAGTCCTTTAGGGAAGCAGGGACTGTATCATACTCTTTGCCTTCGATTTCATAGCCTACGCAAACTGGTAACTTTTCATAGCCTGTTAGGATATCTAGTTTTGTAAGAGCCATCTCTGTTAGACCGTTTATGAGCACTGCTTGGCGTACGACTGGTAAGTCTAACCAACCAACACGACGTGGTCTTCCTGTTGTAGCACCATACTCTGAACCTTTTTCTCGTAAAGCGTGTGCATCATCACCTTGTAACTCAGTAACAAATGGTCCTTCACCAACACGTGTGGAGTATGCCTTTGTTACACCAATGATGTGGTCTAATTTACGTGGAGATACACCAGCGCCTTCGCATACACCTGCAGCTGTAGGGGATGAGGAGGTAACATATGGATATGTACCATAGTTGATATCCAACATATTCGCTTGTGCACCTTCAAATAAAACAACTTGTTTTGCGTCTAGCGCTTTGTTGATTTTATCTGTAGCATCACAGATCATTGGTAATAGACGTTCTCTATACTCTTTGAATGTAGCAACCATTTCATCGTAATCAAATGGTTCTGAATTAAAGAGTTTAACAATTTCCTCATTCTTTTGTGCAAGAACAATCTTTAGTTTTTCTTGGAATACATCCCAATCACGCAAATCACAAACACGAATACCAATACGTGTATATTTATCCGCATAGCATGGACCGATACCATTCTTTGTTGTTCCAATCTTACCAGCACCTGCTCGTAACTCTTGTAGTTCATCAATCTTTACATGATATGGCATGATGAGGTGAGCACGGTCACTAATCTTTAGGTGATCACATGTAAAACCTTGAGATTCTAATGTTTCAATTTCCTTAAATAACACAGATAGATTAACGACAACGCCAGGGCCAATAATGCATGTGGCATCAGCGTTTAAAATACCTGATGGTAATAAGTGTAAAATGATTTTTTTATTATTAACGACAACGGTATGGCCTGCGTTATTACCACCTTGGAAACGAACTACCATATTGACGTTAGTACCCAATAAATCTACGACTTTTCCTTTTCCTTCGTCGCCCCATTGGGAACCTACAACTACATATCCTGACATGATATATCTCCTTTAACGCAACAATAATATCATATATAACCTGAATATAGGCAAAATAGGGAAAATTTATCAATGTTTATAGTAAAATGAGTAAAGAGGTGATGAAAATGAGTGAAAGAAACGCAAAAGGAAAAACACCGGAAGACTATGGCTTCCGTATGCCTAATAAAAAAGGTATTCAGAAATTTGAATTACATGAGGGCGCAAGCGTCAAGAAAGTAATCGGTATTGTATCAGGTAAGGGTGGAGTAGGTAAGTCATTTGTGACATCGATGCTTGCATCTATGATGCAAAAGAGAAATCATAGAGTAGCTGTATTAGATGGCGATATCACAGGTCCATCCCAAGGCAAGTCTTTTGGAGTTACATCAAAGGCAGAAGGCTTTAAGGGTACTATTTATCCAGCAATCACAAAGAGTGGAATGCAGTTAATTTCATCGAATATGTTGCTTGATAAGGATGAGACACCAGTTATCTGGCGTGGTCCGATGGTGGCTTCTATTCTGCAACAATTCTATTCAGAAGTATTATGGGAAGCAGTAGATTACATGTTTGTAGATATGCCTCCGGGAACAAGTGATGTTCCATTAACATTATTCCAATCTGTACCACTTGATGGAATTATTGTAGTAACAAGTCCACAGGATTTAGTATCCATGGTTGTTGAAAAAGCTATTAACATGGCATCAATGATGAATATTAAGGTATTGGGTCTTGTTGAAAATATGTCATATGTACAATGTCCTAACTGTGATGAAAAGATTTATGTCTTTGGTAAGTCACATGCACACGAAGTTGCACAGAAGTATCACTTACCACTACTTGCACAGATTCCAATGAATCCTGAGATTCCAGCTGCTGCAGATAAGGGTTGTATCGATGAAGTAGTCGTTCCAGAATTAGATGTTGTAGCTGAATTCATTGAAAGTATTTAAAGTATTCACGTAGTGTTCACACAGTTTTACTAAGATACTCATAAGGAGGATGTTCCATGACGAAGATTTTGATTGTAGATGATGAAGCGAAGATTCGCGAATTGATTATTAAATATGCAAAACATGAAGGTTTTGAAACAGCTGAAGCTGCTGATGGAATGGAAGCAGTAGAATTATGCGAAAAGAATAACTATGATCTTGTTGTCATGGATATTATGATGCCTCACTTAGACGGCTTTTCCGCAGTGAAAGAAATTAAGAAAACAAAACCACAGTTGCCTTTTATTCTTTTGTCCGCTCTAGGTGAGGAATATGATCGTATTCATGGTTTTGATGTTGGTGTTGATGATTATGTTGTTAAACCATTTTCTTCAAAA
Source organism: uncultured Solobacterium sp. (assembly GCA_937910655.1). GTDB lineage: Bacteria > Bacillota_I > Bacilli_A > Erysipelotrichales > Erysipelotrichaceae > Bulleidia. The sequence goes on along the minus strand of CALEMV010000112.1, from coordinate 2,167 downwards.
GAGTTAATGATGCGTATTCATGCCATTTTAAAGAGAGTACATCCTGTTGAAGTAGTAGCTTTAGAACAATTCAAGATTGATGGTATGGTGATTGACTATTCCGCACGTACTGTAACGATTGAAGATCGTCGTATTCAATTATCTCCAAAGGAATATGAGCTTCTAGTATATTTAGTAAAAAATATGGGTATCGCCTTAACACGTGAACAGTTATTACAGAATGTATGGGGTTATGACTTCTTTGGGGATGATCGTACACTAGATACACATATCAAACTGTTGCGTAAAAATCTAGGTGATTATGCAAAGTATATTATTACGTTGAGAGGAGTTGGCTATCGTTTTGAAAAAGTTAGCGCCTAAACGAAAAAAGAATATTAGTTTACGTTGGAAGATTGGTCTATATCTTTCTGTGTTCTCATTTGTGCTTGTTGCGATTGTGTTCATTTTCCAGGCTTTATTATTGGAGCCGATGTATGAAGCAAGTAAAAAACGTACAGTTGAGAATGTATCGAATGCGGTTGTCAATGTTGTAAAAGAAGATGATGATGCGGACGATATTGAAGAGTACATCAACATTGCCCAAGAAACCAATGAAACATGCATTCGTGTATTACGTGAATCAAATGTTTTTCCAGGTACATATGAAGATACATATCTTGAATCAGGTGGCAAGAATCTAGGTTGTCGTCTATATAAAATGTCATCGAATGAAATCCTAACGCAGATTGCAAATGCAGAAAACAGCGATAAGGGTGAGTCGATGGTTGTACAAGATACAAACTTGATTACACCAACCAATGGTGAACGTTTCCGTAATATTACTTATACACGCATTATTAAAGACCACGATGGTAATAAATCAATTGTTATGGTTTATAGTAATATCACACCGATTTCTACGACAAAGAAGACATTGTCAATGCAGATGTGGTATATCTCTGCAATTATCTTGGTTGCTGTTCTGGTATTAACCTATATCATGTATCGCACGATTGCGCGTCCACTGATTTTAATTAATCAATCTGCGAAAACATTACCGGAAGGAAAGTACGAACGTATAACAGTTCAAAATTATCGTGAGGCAGAAGAGTTAAACGATACACTCTTAACGGCAGCTGAAGATATTCAGAAAGCCGATAAAGCAAAGCGTGATTTGATTGCGAATGTTTCCCATGACCTTCGTACACCACTTACCATGATTTCTGGTTATGGTGAGATGATGAAAGATCTTCCAGAAGAGAAGACGGATGAAAATATTCAAGTTATTATTGATGAATCGAAACGGTTAACGGCACTCGTAAATGACTTGTTAGATTTATCAAAATTACAGGAAGAAAAGATTCAACTAGAAAAAGAAAATTTCGATTTAACAAAAGTTCTATATACACAGCTACAAAAATATGATGTCTATCATATGCAAGAGGGATTTACAATCGATACAGAGTTATCAGCAGAAGCAATCATCAACGCAGATATCAAACGTATTGAACAAGTATTTAACAACTTCATGACAAACGCGATTAACTATAGTGGTGATAAGAAACATATCATTGTTCGTGAAATAATAGAGCGTGATAAGGTACGTGTAGAAATACAAGATTTTGGAGAAGGTATTGCAAAGGAGGATATCTCTAAAATCTGGGACCGTTATTACAAGATTGATAAGGAACATGTTCGTGTATCAAATGGCTCTGGTATTGGTTTAGCTATTGTTAAAGAGATACTTGAATTACATAATGCCAAATATGGTGTTATCAGTAATCTTAAAGAGGGTAGCACGTTTTGGTTTGAGTTTCCTATTGTTAAATAAAAAGTCATGTACTTCATAATGAGAGGTACATGACCTTTTTAGATTATTTTGTTTGCTAAGTAATTGATATCGGAAATAATTTGTTGTTCAAATTGATTCGTATCTGCATGTTTTAAGACAAGTATTTTACTATTCTGGTTTGTTATAAATACTGTTTGTCCTCGTGTTTCTTCGCCAGAGAGGATAATATCACAATCACAATTTTCACCTTCAAAAATTTCTGGATGTAGTAAGTATTCGGTTACTGCCAAATCAAAAATCGTATGCCTTGTGCGATGATGTTGGCGGCCATATATCGCAAAGAAATCCATAATGCCACCAACCATTTTTGTTAAATATCGCTCATCGTGTATC
>CALEMV010000111.1 GCA_937910655.1 uncultured Solobacterium sp. | reverse complement strand
GGCAGATGAAATTCTTGCACAAATGCGCAATGAACAAGCAAAGTATCATGAAGTGCTCAATGTACGTAATCAGTTAAAGAAGATTCAACCACTCGAAGAAGTGGATGAAACGAATTATGACGATATCACCTATCATGTTGGTGATGCGGTAGAACTACGTTCTTCTAATCAAGTATGCGAAGTAATCAAGATTGGAAGAAAAGAAATTACTCTGAGCCTTAATGGTAGAACGATTCATGTAAAGAAAAATCAGATTCGCCCAAGTTCACATGTCATTCCAAAGAACAAGACAAATACATCCGTACATATACGTTCACATAACATCTATGCAAGCATGTCACTTGAATGTAACTTAATTGGTATGCATGTAGATGAAGGAATTGAAAAGATGACAGACTATATGGATCAAGCAAAGATTCATGGTCTTAAGACGTTCCGCATTATTCATGGAGATGGTACAGGTAAGTTACGTAAGGCTGTACATGATAGATTACGTAATGATAAGTCGGTTAAAGAATTTAGACTAGGAATGCCTCAAGAAGGTGGAACTGGTGCAACTGTAGTAACATTATACTAAAGGAAAACAATGGATAAAGAATATATCAAAGCGAAATTAAAAAACTTACCGAATGAACCTGGTAGTTATCAGATGAAGGACAAAAATGGAGAAATCATCTACGTTGGTAAGGCAAAGAATCTTCATAATCGTGTGAACCAATACTTTGTTGGTGCGCACGATTTTAAGACGACTAAAATGGTTAGTAATATCGATGATTTTGACTTTATCGTCACACGAAGTGAAAAAGAAGCTTTGGTATTAGAAATTAACTTAATCAAGAAATATCGTCCAAAATATAATATTCAATTTATCGATGATTCATCTTATCCATATATCAAACTGACAAAAGAAAAGTATCCACGTTTATTAATAGCACGCGATGCAAAGAAAGATAAGAAGGCAAAGTACTTTGGACCATTTCCGGATGCGACTGCTGCTAGAACAACTTTAAAACTATTACAGTCACTCTATCCATTTAGAAGATGTACACACTTAGAACCGAAGGTATGTCTGTATTATCACATGCATCAATGTATCGGACCTTGCGAGTTTGATATTGATCCGAAAGTCTATGATGAAATGAGTGATAAAGTAGTTCGCTTCATGAATGGTGATACAAAGGATGTTGAAGCACAACTTCAGACAAAGATGCTAGAAGCTAGCCAAGCACTTGAATTCGAAAAAGCACAAGAATATAAAGAGATGCTAGAGTCGATTCGACACGTGGTTAATGATAAACAGAATATTGAAAAAGACAATCGTGGATCACGTGATGTCTTTGCTTGGTATACGAAGAAGGGATATCTTGCGATTACCGGTTTCTTAGTTCGTGAAGGAACAATCCTAAATAAAGAATTCCGTTTAAGACCTTTGTATGGTGATGCAGAAGAAGAATTTACTTCGTTTTTAGTACAGTATTATCAAGATCATCCATCTGCTCGTGAACTTGTATTACCGATGGAGTTAGATGTTACAGCATTACAGGAAGTATTGGATATGCCTATTTTCCAACCACAAAAGGGATATAAAGTAAAACTCTTAGATATGTGTGTTGAAAACGCTAAAAAACAATTAGATCTTAAGTTTAATGCGGTCGCAAGACAAGATACACTAACAGAGCAAGCAGTAACACAGCTTTGTGACATTGCAAAACACCCAATGAATCGTGTTGAGTTATTTGATAACTCTCATATTAGTGGTGCGTTTACAGTTGCCTCATGTGTTGTATATGAAGATGGTTATCCAGATCGTAAGAGTTATCGATTATATAAATTACATACAGGAAACTCTGATGTAGATTCAATGAAGGAAGTTATCTATCGCCGTTATTTCCGTTTGTTAAAAGAAGGGATGAGATTGCCTGATGGTATTATTGTTGATGGTGGTAAAACACAGATTGATGCCGCAAAAGAAATTCTGGATTCACTGGATTTATCAGACACAATCAAATTAATGGGTTTGGTAAAGGATGATAAACACAGCACCAGTGCTTTAATGGATACTAATGGGGATACTTTTGAAATCGATAAAGATTCAGGGTTATTCTTCTTATTAACGCGTATGCAAGATGAAGTTCACCGCGTGGCGATTACTTATCATAGAAAACTACGTGCAAAGGCTCAGACAAAATCTGTATTAGATGAGATTGCTGGTGTAGGTCCTAAACGAAAGAAACTATTATTAAAAGAGTTCGGTAACTTTACAAATCTAAAAGCCGCATCAGTTGATGATATTTCGAAAGTCATTCCATTAGAAGTAGCTCAAGCAGTATATGACGCCTTACATCAAGATTACAAACCAGATAAATCAGTTTAATTACTTCATTAA
>CALEMV010000110.1 GCA_937910655.1 uncultured Solobacterium sp. | reverse complement strand
GGCTAGGTGTCAGTGGTTATCATCACATGCTTGCAAAGAATCACATCATGTGGGAAAGTGAAGAACACTTGAAGTTCGTAGACGAAGTATTTGAAAATATTGCGTATGCGTCAATTAAGGCAAGTAATGCTTTGGCGGAGGAACGCGGAAGTTATCAGTACTTCGAAGGCTCTGAATGGGAAACTGGTGCGTACTTTGATCAGCGCGGATATGATTCTGCACGTTGGAAAGAACTTAAGGAAGAAGTACATGCAACAGGTATGCGTAATGCATATGTATTGGCAGTCGCTCCAACAAGTTCTACATCAATCTTAATCGGCACTTCAGCAGGACTTGACCCAGTTATGAATCGTTTCTTCTTAGAAGAAAAGAAGGGTTCTATCTTACCAAGAACTGCACCAGAATTATCTGCGGATACATATTGGTACTATAAGACAGCACATACAATTGACCAAACTTGGTCAGTTAGAGCTGCTGGTATCCGTCAGCGTCATATCGACCAAGCGCAGAGTTTTAACTTATGGATTACAAATGACTATAAGATGAGTCAGTTATTACAGTTATATGTACTAGCGTATGATTGTGGTGTTAAGACTATCTACTACACACGTTCCAAGGCCTTAGATCCTGAGGATTGTGAAAGTTGTTCCGCATAGGAGGTAGAAACATGCAGACAGATCAGATTAATCGTAAACCGTTATTCAACCCTGAGGGAGATATTGATGTACGTAATCGTCGTCTTATCAACTTCAATACAACAAATATCAATGACTTCAATAATATGAAGTATAACTGGGTATCTGATTGGTACCGTCAAGCGATGAATAACTTCTGGGTTCCAGAAGAAATCAACTTGAATCAAGACAAGTCAGACTATCCACGTCTTAGCTTGGCAGAGAAGACAGCGTACGATAAGATTTTGAGTTTCTTAGTTTACTTAGATTCTCTACAATCTGCTAACTTACCAAACATTTCTCAGTATATTACTGCAAATGAAGTTAACTTATGCTTGTCTATCCAGACATTCCAAGAGTGCATTCACTCACAGTCTTACAGCTACATGCTAGACTCCATTTGTTCTCCAGAACAGAGAAATGATATCCTCTATCAGTGGAAGACAGATGAGCACTTATTAAAGAGAAATGAATTTATTGGTGAACTCTATAATGAGTTCGTTGCCAAGCAAGATAAACAATCTTTCTTGAGAGTTTGTATTGCAAACTTTATTCTAGAGGGTGTTTACTTCTACTCTGGATTTATGTTCTTCTATAATCTTGCAAGAAATGGCAAGATGCCTGGAAGTGTACAGGAAATTCGTTATATCAACCGTGATGAATCAACGCACTTATGGTTATTCCGTAATATCTTGGTAGAGTTACAGAAAGAAGAACCAGAGTTATTTACACCTGAGAATATTCAGATGATTCGCGATATGATGAATACTGGTGTTGAACAGGAAATTGCATGGGGACACTATGTAATTGGTGATGAAATTCCAGGCTTAAATAAGCAGATGGTTACTGATTATATCAAGTATTTAGGTAACACACGTTTTGCGACATTAGGCTTTGGTAATCTATATGAAGAGTATGCAGAGGAGCCTGAATCCATGAAATGGGTAAAACAATACTCAGATGCAAACATGGTTAAGACGGATTTCTTTGAAGCTAGACCTTCCGCATACGCCAAGAGTGGTGCAATTGAAGATGATCTATAAGGTCATCTTTTTTCTTTTGAGGGGGGCTATAGTGAGCATGGTGGTGTGTGATATAATAAAAACATATTTGAAAGGGGATATGTTAAATGTCAACCTATAACTTATCATCATTATGGGACAAGTTTTTAACTTTCAGTACGACAGTTATTGATATAGTAGTAATTTGGATGATAATCTTGGCTGCTTTACGCATTGTTCGTGGTAAGAGTAGCACCATGCAGATATTTAAAGGTATTATCTTTGTCATCATCGTAGATGTACTTGCAAAGGTCATGAATCTTAAAACCTTGCAGTTTTTGACAAACATGTTTATTAACTGGGGATTTTTAGCAGTTATTATTATCTTCCAGCCAGAAATCCGTACGATTTTGGAAAGACTTGGTAAGAGTAGTTTCTTTTCTAGAATGAGTTCGCTTAGTGGTAATGAGAAGGAAAAGTTAGTAGATAATATTGTGACTGCAGTAC
>CALEMV010000109.1 GCA_937910655.1 uncultured Solobacterium sp. | reverse complement strand
TAACTACCCTCCTATGAATGCTTATTTATTATCTCATTTCACTATCCTAAAAGCAATAAAACTTCCTTATTTATGTGAACATCTGTATAATATAAATGGGAATTTTTGTATGGTCAATTATCCAAACGGAAAGAAAAAAGCATATACGTCAAAACCTACTTCTGCCGGTGGTAGAGGTATGGTTCTCGAAAAAGATATTAACGTAACTAATATGTTTTATCTCAGTATTGATAAAGCTGTCATTCATAAGAAACCAACACCGGTTACGATTGTAAAAGTCGATTATCCAGCACGTAGTGCTGCGAAGATAACGGAAGCTTATTTTAAACTTCCTTCTACGACGGACTACAACGGTATTTATCGTGGAAAATACGTTGATTTTGAGGCCAAGGAATGTGCTTCACATACCTCATTCCCTTTAAAATCATTACATGCTCACCAGATTCAGCATCTACAAAATGTAATCAACCATGGTGCAATTGCCTTTTTAATTGTAAAATGGACAGTGTTTAACGAAACCTATTATGTAAAGGCAGAGGATGTGATTTGCTTCGTGAAAGAAAGCAAGCGTCACTCTATTCCCTATCGATGGTTTCAAGACAATGGGCACTTGATTCCCAGCACATATGTAACCCCGATTGATTATTTAAAGATTATCGATCAGTTATACTTCATCTCAGGAGGAAACAATGACAAATAAACAAAAGAAAAAACCTGGCGTAAAGCGTAAGATACACGGTTTTAGAATTCTAACGTTATTTATGGCTATCATCGTTGGCTTTGAATTTGTTGGAGCTGCTGTTGGTGCTATTGCTATTAGTACACTCTTAAAAGGAACACCAGAATTCAAACTGGATGACTTTACAAACTTCCAATCCACGATAGTGCTAGACGCAAGTGGCAATAAGCTGGCTGACGTTGGTCAAACACTACGTGAAAACGTTGTTTATAATCAGATTCCAGAGTCTATGATTGATGCATTCTTAGCAGTCGAAGACTCACGCTACTTTAGCCATAATGGATTTGATATTCCACGTTTTACAAAGTCAATTATTGAAACTATACTTCATGGTTCTATGCAAGGTGGTTCTACATTTACGATGCAGCTAGTTAAGCTAACTTACTTCGTAGATGATGAAGCGGGAACTTCTAAAACCAAGAACATCCAGTATAAGGTACAACAGATTGCTTTAGCGATGGAACTTGAAAAAAATTCCTCCAAAGAAGATATCTTTACAATGTATCTAAATAAGATGAACTTCGGTGGTGTTGGTAATATCCGTGGTGTACAGAAAGCATCCTTACAATATTTTGGTAAGAATGTTTGGGAGTTGAATCTTGCGGAATGTGCAATGCTAGCAGGTGTTATTAACTCACCGTATACATTTGACCCACATAACTACCTTGATAAAGCGACTGCCCGTCGTAATACAGTATTAGATATGATGGTTTACCACGGCTACATTACCCAAGAGGAATGTGACCTTGCCAAATCCATTAAGGTTGAAGACTTATTGATTGACGCCAAATCAACAATCAATACGGATTATACTTATCAAGCATATATCGATGCAGCCCTCAAAGAGGCTCGTGAAGTAACTGGACTTGATCCAATGAACGTTTCAATGGAAATCCACACAAACATGAACCCTACTGTACAAGCACAGCTTGAAAGCATTCAGGCTGGTACAGCTGGCATTGATTTCCCTGATGATTTATATGAATTAGGTTCTGTCGTTATCAACAACCAGACAGGTGAAATTGTTGGTATCATGGGTGGTAGAAACTGGGCTAGTGGTGGTTCCATGTTATTGGATCACGCTACCGAACAGTTCAATCAGCCTGGTTCTACAATCAAACCAGTACTCGATTACGCATTAGCGTTTGAAGATTTAGGTTGGGCAACTTCTCATACCGCTGTAGATAAGCCTGTTACGTATGGTAACTGGACATTCAATAACTTCGACAATACAAAATGGGGTGTTGTTGATCTTTCTAAGGCTGTTGGTCTCTCTCTAAATACTGTCGCGATTAACACATTACAAGCTGTCATTGATAAATCAGGTGTACAGCGTGTCACAAACTACTTAACCTCTTTAGGATTTAGCCAGTTTAAACCAGAGCTATTTGATATTAGTTTCGCGATTGGTGGTGGTAATATGCGTGTATCTGCCAAGGAATTAGCAGCTGCTACAGGTGTACTTATCAATGGTGGTAACTATATCAAGCCTCATACAATCAACACAATCTTCTACCGTAACGGTCAGAAAGATCCATATGTCGCTCCTACAACCGGAACATCTGTTCTATCCCCTCAAGCTGCTTACCTCGCATCTTACTTGATGCGTAATGCAGTTGACCAAGACTGGGGTAACTACATGTACGCAATTCGTAAAGGTTATCCAGTATATGGTAAGACAGGTACAACTGACTGGGGTGATGCAGGTCTTGAGTATGGCATTCCAGTTGGGGCCGCTAAGGATGAATGGATGGTTGGTCAAACAACACAGTTTACAATTGCTGTATGGTCTGGTTATGAAAAGGCCATTGCTGGTGCAGATACATACTTCTCAAGATGGAAGTTAAATATGAATATCCCTGGTGCTATTATCAGTACTGTTCTAGATACACTAGAAGGTGTCTATGGTACTCCTGGTGAACTTGCAATGCCTGAAGGTATTAGTAAGATTACCCATATCAAAGGTCTATACCCATATGTCGCACCGGATGATACAATCCCATCTGATTATGTAGCAACAGGTCTTGTCAAGACAGAGTATGCAAAACTCGGTACATATACAAACCTTATTACAACTCCTCAAAACCTATCCTCCTTTACAGCATCCTACGATGAGAATAACGATACTGTAAACTTTGCTTGGGCACCGTATCCAGATGCAGCGAAGCTTGTTGAAGAAAGTCACGATGATAAGACCTTCGACATCTCATGGATTACTGGTCCAATTACATACAAGGCTCGCATCGTACAGAATAGTGCTGTAGTCGCAACAATCAACTACACAGCCGATCAGTTATCGAAAGTTATTGATGGTCTACAACCAGATACAGATACACAAGTATGTGGTTACTATGGATACGAAAAGAATGATACAGTCGCTTCAAATGAAGTCTGCGTAACCTTCCGTACACCAGTAGCAAAAGTCGCAGTACCAAGTTACAGTGACCCTCGTCAATATGTTGAATGGGGTAACGCAAATGGTATCACAATCAACCGTGCTGTCGGAGATACTATCGCATCCATGAGTGGTAGAGTTCAGGATGTACGTGATAGTAATGGTAATAGCGTAATTGGCAAGAAAGTCAAGAAAGGCTCTACTGTTACAGTCTATATTTACTTCTAAAAGTCTTCTTCGGAAGACTTTTTTCTATGCATTCAATTTGCAATTTTTTTTAATCTACCCTATAATCTTCCACAGATAAAGAATTTGTAACAATACATTTCATTTATCCAAGAAAGAAAAGGAGGTTTTTCATATTGAGCTATAGAATTGAATACACAGCCAACAGTAACGGTAGTACAGTCATTGAATATGCAGATGCCAGCAGACAAGCTGAACTAGTCCGTGAAGCTGAATCCGGTACAATCAATATTATTAACGAGTACCGCTATGAATCTTATGCAGAAGTTTCTGCATAATTAACCCAGACAAATACTCTGTAGAAGAGAAAAATATAAAAAGACGATTCTTCATATGAAGAATCGTTTTCATTTTATCCAAGTGCTACATCTAAAATCATCATTGTCACAAAGCCTAATGAGAATAAGACAGTTCCTATATTTGTATGTGTTCCTTCTGACATCTCAGGAATTAGTTCTTCTACAACAACATACATCATCGCACCGGCCGCAAAACTCAAGAAGTATGGCAGTAATGGCACGACCTGTGTCGCAAATAAAATTGTGATGATAGAACCAATTGGTTCAACCAAACCTGATAATACACCAAACACAAAGGTTTTCCACTTTGGCATCCCCTCTGCTCTTAGAGGCATTGACACAATGGCACCCTCTGGAAAGTTTTGAATCGCAATACCAAGTGCTAAGGCAAGTGCACCAAAGTAGGTAATCGAACTATTTCCATTTAACCAACCTGCATATACAACACCAACAGCCATTCCTTCTGGAATATTATGTAGTGTTACTGCAAGTATTAACTTCATGGAACGCGTTAAACGATTCTCTTTAGGACCTTCTTCTGTGTTATCTAAATGCACGTGTGGAGTTACTTCATCTAAGAATAATAAGAAACCCACACCTACTAAAAAGCCTACAGCTGCAGGAATAAAGGATAACTTTCCAAGAGAAGATGATTGTTCCAGGGCAGGAACTAATAAACTCCAGAAAGATGCAGCGACCATGACACCTGCCGCAAATCCAGTTAACCCCTTCTGTAGCTTCTCACTCATTTTATCTTTTAAGACAAATACCATTGCGGCACCTAAAGATGTGCCGATAAATGGTATTAATATACCAATTGTTGTGCTCAATAACATATAATCCCTCTTTCCCTCAAATTATATGAGATTATAACACCCATCTATTCTCCTCGTTATTCATTTGCCCAGTTGTTCAATTGATTGTTTCTAGATATGTATGGCCACGATAGATAAACTTACGGCAAGTTTGATCAATTTCTTTTAATAAGATAATAGGTAAATCTGTAGATGATAGTCCTGTATTTTCTAAACAGCGTGTATAGATTCCTTCATAGTCTAAACCATAGGAAAGATCATTCCATACTTCATGTAGAAGTTGGTCAACCTCTTCTTCCTCTATCTGATTTGATAATAGGTTTGTTTTTAATCTCTGGATGCCTTCTTGTTGGACATCATAATCATATTCAAATAACATCTCAATTTCTTCAACTGTAGGTATATAGTAGTCAAAACGTTTTTGAGACACGCGATACTCCTTTAACATGGCAGAATTTGGCAGTGAGCGCCAATAAACCTGGTTCTCTTTCACCGCAATCTGCACCTCAGCGATAGGAAGCTCTTGTAAAAGAGCTTGAATATCAACATCTTCTCTAAAACACTCTTTCAAACAGAGTAACTTTTGAAACTGTGCAATTGAACACTCTCCCCAATAGTGTGTCACAACTTGTTGGCACTGTAATAACCATACCTTCTGTAAACGTTCTTGTTGGAAGGATAATTCATTTTGTAAGTTTAGGAAGATTTCCTTTACTTCCTCAACAACGAATAGTTCATCCCCTTCAAATGTGATTAAATCGTAATCCAATAAACGCTCTAGACGTAGATTATCTTTCTCTTCAATTTCTTCATCTGAAAGTACCTGCAAGAATACTTGATAGGTTTGATCATCCAGTATCGATAATCTTTTTTCGATATGATGATCATTGAGAATTCTCTCTACCATTGTTTCGTAGAGTTCTTCTGGCAAAATATCTTTCACCGTTTTAATACCTAGATCTCTTGCATAAAAATATAATGATTGTTCGTCATACTGACGTAATACATCTTTCAGTTTCATATGTTCTCCCGTTGTACATAAAAGGATACCTCATCGGTATCCTTGATGTAAATGTAATTATTTAGCGTTATCTGCTGCGCTTTGTCCAGCAATTCTACCGAATACTGTAAAGTCAGCTACAGCGTTACCACCTAAACGGTTAGCGCCATGAACACCACCAGTCACTTCACCAGCAGCGAATAATCCAGAGATTACTTCTCCCTTTTCGTTTAATACTTCTGCCTTAGGATTGATTACGATACCACCCATTGTATGGTGAACAGCAGGTGTAATCTTAATTGCATAATAAGGAGCTGCAGTTAAAGGATTTGCGAAGCTTGTACGGTTGAATTCCGCATCACTCTTAGCTTCTACTGCTTGATTCCAAGTATTCATTGTGCTTACGAATGTCGTTTCATCAACACCCATAGCCTTTGCGAGTTCTTCATATGTAGCACCTGTTACTGTGTAACCAGACTTGATGTAGCCAGCGATAACAGCAGACTTATCAACCATTGACTGGTCAACAACTAACCATGCGCTCTTTTCTGGTTGAGCGATAATAGCTGCAGATACCTTATCACGTGTAGAAACTTCATCATAGAATCTCTTACCTTCAGCGTTAACTAAGATAGCACCATCTCCACGAAGACCTTCAGTGATTAGGTGTGCATTGCCATCTTCTTCAATATGTACTGTTGGGTGAATCTGAATCTGATCCATATCCACTGTAGCTGCACCTACTGCTGTAGCCATATCAATACCCTGACCCTGTGCACCTTCTGCATTTGTTGTCGCAAAGCCCTTTAATTCTGGCTTGTACTTTTCAACCATTTCAGCGTTAGCACCGAATCCACCAGTTGCGATAACAACTGACTTCGCATTAATTGTGACCTTATGACCATCCTTACCTGTACCCTTAATACCAACTGCCTTACCATCCTTCATGATGATTTCGTTCGCTGTTGTATCAAATAAGAACTGAACATTACGATCTTGTAAGTTCTTTTCTAAGATTGGAACGATATAAGCACCAACAGCAGTTACCTTACCATCAGCGTTTACTGGACGGTGAATTCTCTTAACAGAAGCGCCACCAAATGCACCTACGTTTTTAACGTCTGCGCCGATAGATGCTAACCATTCAATAGCAGCTGCAGAATTTTCCGCAAGAGCCTTAACGAGTTCTGGGTTGTTCTTACCCTTACCACCGATTAATGTATCTAATTCCATTAATTCAACAGAATCAAAGTATCCCTGTGGGTTTGCTTGGTATGCATCCCATTGTGACTTAACAGTCGCTGCTAAAGCTGTGATTGTTTCATTATCTGCGAACTTCTCTGCAGCAGTCGCTAATGTCTTTTCAACACCTGCAGCTTCTTTAAATTCATTCTTATCTTGGTATGGTGTCTTAGCCGCATTCATACCACCCGTTGAGCGTACAGAGTTACCACCAGCAATTGGTTGGCTTTCTACTACGATAACTTTCTTACCTGCATCTGTCGCGGTAATAGCAGCTGTCATACCAGCTCCACCTGCACCAACTACAACAACGTCTACTGTTTCTTCAATATCCTTTGCCTTTGTTGTGCTTGTATTCTTACTTACTAAGTCAGATGGTTCTAGTCCTGCTTGTTTCAAAGCTGCTGTAGCTGCTTCGATGATTGCCTTAGATGTCTGTGTAGCACCTGATACACCGTCAACTTCTAATGAGTTAGCTGCGACGATTGCACCTGGCATTGTTTCTGCTGCCTTTGAACCAATACCATTTGTTTCATGAGACGCATCAACTTCTACCTTAGTGATTGTCTTGTCTTTGATTGTTAAAGTAACTTTAACTGGGTTTTCCTTGTCATGTCCGTATGCTTCACCAGTATATGTTTTTCCTGCTGAGCATCCTACAAGTGACAAAGCCATTGTTGCACTAGCTAATAATGCTGTTAACTTTTTCATTTTCCCTCCCTGTTATGAGTTTTTTCTCATAAGCCATACTATCGTAACATCTATAGAATCATGTGACAACTCATAATAATATATTCTTTTTCAATCTTCCCATTATAATTGTATCAACCCAAAGTTTCATCGCTAAAAAATGATAGGTTTCCCTATCATTGAAAATATGTATTATGCAATTTTTTCAATTACAGAACGATCTTTACCCCAGAAGAATAATGTGACTGTTCCAGGCCCTGTATGCGCGCCAATAATTGGTCCAATATTGAAGATAGTAATCTTTCCT
>CALEMV010000108.1 GCA_937910655.1 uncultured Solobacterium sp. | reverse complement strand
GTATATGAATGAATCGATCTTTAACTTGATACTTCTCTTTTAAATCTATGTCCGTACATAGTTCTTTTTTCAATCTAGCAATGGCAGTTAACTCTTCTTGTTCATAGGCATAGATTGCTTGTAAGTTCTCTACTGTCTTTGCTTGATAATTCAAATTGGCAGAAAGTACCGTAATCATTGTAATTACATATAAAAATATCACAAGAAAGTAAGCACTGATAAATCCTTTATTGTTTACACAAGAAAACTTCATATTCTTGATTATCTCTAACATATCGTAACATCACACTATCTCCTTCTAAGTAAAATATCGCAGTTTCAATATCCATCAAAAAAATCTGTGTACCTGGTTGTACAATGAGGTTTTGATTCACAACACTTAATCTCATTTCTTCATGTTGTCTTTGAAATGTTAAAGAAGATGGTAGTAGTTCAATCTCATACGCAACAGCCAAATATCGACGTAGTTGTATTAAGGCTATCTGATCTTGTAGAAATGCTCTATCCTTTAAGGATGTACGCATTAAAGATATAACACTTACAATAATTGGAATACAGATACAGACCGTTAATATAGCAACTAAGACTTCAACGAGGGCGAATCCTTTTCTATTTGGCATGCTTGTAAACATCCTTCTACATCTTTCATTCTTTCGATGAGTGACTCTTCCATCTTTCGTATCGTTCTATCAAATACTGTATGCTGCGCATATTTAGCCTGTACAATACTGGTAATCATAGTCACCAATAACAAAGTAATACTTAAACATACATATGCCTCTGCAGTAAGTAATCCCTTTTTATTGAGTCGCAAGTCTACCACCACCTAGTTCTACGACGATGGAGCGATTATTTTGAAAATAGATTGTCTTTGCTTGATTCACATTTCCCTTTTGATTAAAGCGCACATTATATATGTCAAATGATACAGGTTGCGCTTGTTTCATTGCGGTACTTTGTAAGTATAGATATTCATCTACAAAGGCGTAATATTCAGTATCAGGAATATGAATATTTGTTGGTAATAACATCATAAATACCGATATCACAAATAACACAATACACATTTCAATCAAACTAAAACCCTTATTCGATATATGCATGTCCATCACTAATTACAAGACTCTTTTCACCATCACAGGTTATTTGTTGTTCAGTTAATAAACCTGCGTTAATTAAATCACTGACACTGCTTGGATAACTGTCATATTCCAATTTATATTGAATAATTGCAGAATCCGCAATCTTCTCTAAAGCCTTACATCCCTTATCACTTACAATATTCAGTGTCTTTTTTATATTTGGTATAACTAATAGAAACAAAATCGAAATGATTAAGATTACAATAGTCATCTCTAGTAATGTAAATCCCTTTTTATTCATTACTCACCTCCTATATGTTCTGTAACATCTGCATCGGTAACATCAATATCTGATAGATAACAAGTAAGATTAAGCCTATCGTCCCATAACAGGATAGTTGTACGCTGCGCGTAAAGATACGCACTTGTTTGATATGACGTTGTTGGTTCATCACAAGATAGCCTTCCAACATCTTTTCACAATTTGACCCATGCAAGGCAATCTGAAAGAACTGTTGTAAGGCATGTTCTACAAAGGGTGTATGCAAGGTTTCTTCAAAGGATTCTCCTTTGGATAAAGAATCATTTAACTCCTTTGCAATCAAACGTACTAAAGGTTTCTCTTTGATATCCAAAAGTATTTTCATGGTCTGTATTGTCGAAATACGTACCCTTACACATTCTAGAAAGTATCTTGCAAACTCTGCAGATGCCTTTTGAACCATAAGGGAATCTGGTACATACTTTACAAGCACACAATATAACCAGCACTTTCTTTTAGGTTCTTGAAACACCTGTCTCTTATACACATCTCCGAGCCCACGAGACTAGGCATG
>CALEMV010000107.1 GCA_937910655.1 uncultured Solobacterium sp. | reverse complement strand
GAATAATTCTCTTTGCCTGTCGAATGGTTGTGTCAATCTTATTTAGATTATCATCCGTGATGATGACATCTGCTGCTTCAATTGCCGCATCACTACCAAGAGAACCCATCGCAAAACCAATATCTGCACTTCTCATCACCGGCACATCATTAACACCATCACCTACAAATGCGACCACGCCATCTTTCTTGACAGTATTCACGCATGTAATCTTATCTTCTGGTAAGCAACCTCCATAGATAGATTTGATACCAAGTTCTTTTCCTACTTCTTGACATATTTCTTTCGCATCACCAGATACCATCATGCAAGCATGATTCTTGTTTAAGTCCCATATTGCATTGGCTGCATTTTTCTTAACTGTATCCTTCAATAAAATACAGCCTAAGAAGATGCCATCCTCTGCTACATATACATAGGTTCCAGGTTCCATGTATTTTTTACAACCTACACCGTTTTCTGCCATCATTTTATAATTACCAACAAGAACATGATGGTTTTCTAAAGTAATAGAAATGCCTCTACCAGCAACTTCTTGCATATCAGAAATTTTTGTTTGATCTACTTCGTTTTGATATGCATACTGTATCGCTTTTGCGATTGGATGATTTGAATAACTTTCTGCATACGCTGCAAGTTTCATCAGCTTTATATCATCTAAGCTATCCAGTAACTGGCTTGCCTCAAACTGTCCTGTTGTTAGAGTCCCTGTTTTATCAAAAACAATTGTACGAATCTCCGCAATCTTTTCAACGTAATTGGCTCCCTTTAACATGATGCCATGCATGGATAATCCACCAATACCAGTAAAGAAAGAAAGTGGAATAGAAATGACTAATGCACATGGACAAGAGATAACTAGGAATGTACAAGCACGATAAATACCCTCATTCATATCACCAGTTACTAAACTTACTACAATTGCCACAATCACTGCTAATGCGACCACGATAGGTGTGTAGTAATGAGAAAACTTTGTAATGAACTTTTCTTGTTTTGACTTTGTTTCATTATTCTCTTCAATAATACTCAGAATTCTTGATACTGTTGATTGTGCAAATTCCTTTGTTGTACGAATTAATAGTACACCACTTGTATTTACAACACCCGATATAACTTCATCATCCACATCCACATCACGTAAATTGGATTCTCCTGTTAGAGATGCAGTATCCAAAGAAGAACTTCCTGACACAACAATACCATCTAATGGAATAC
>CALEMV010000106.1 GCA_937910655.1 uncultured Solobacterium sp. | reverse complement strand
AAAATGTCTTGATAATATATTGACTTGTGGTCAAATCACGAGTACGATTATGTTATGGATAAAACGATTATCCGTCACCCATAAGGAGGGGATATTAAAATGGAAATCATTATTATTCCAGCTATTTTCTTTATCTTAGCTATCGCACTTGCAGTATCATGTGCAAACATCGTTCCACAGGAAAACGCATATGTTATCGAACGTTTCGGTAGATATCGTACAACTTGGGATGCAGGTCTTCACTTCAAAGTCCCATTTGTAGATCATGTTCGTCGTAGAGTTCTTCTAAAGGAACAGGTAGCTGACTTCGCACCACAGCCTGTTATTACAAAGGATAACGTAACAATGCAGATTGACTCCGTTGTATACTTCAAGGTTATGAACCCACATGATTATGCATACGGTGTAGAAAATCCAATCATGGCGATGGAAAATCTAACTGCTACTACATTACGTAATATCATTGGTGATATGGAGTTAGACCAAACATTAACATCTCGTGAAGCAATCAACTCTCAAATGTTACAGACAATCGACTTAGCAACAGACCCTTGGGGAATCAAGGTTACTCGTGTTGAGTTAAAGAACATTCAACCACCAACAGCGATTCGTGAATCCATGGAGAAGCAGATGAAGGCTGAACGTGAAAAGCGTGCTGCTATCTTAACTGCTGAAGGTCAAAAACAAGCAATGATTCTTGAGGCAGAAGGTAAGAAAGAATCTGCTGTGTTAAATGCCGAAGCTGAAAAACAAGCTACAATCTTGGCTGCTGAAGCTGCTCGTGAAAAGGAAATTAAAGAAGCTGAAGGTCGTGCTGAAGCAATCCGCGCTATCCAAGAAGCTACTGCAGACGGTATCCGTGCTATCAAAGAAGCAGGTGCTGATGAAACAGTCATTCGATTAAAGAGCTTAGAAGCTTTCGCTGCTGCTGCAGATGGTAAAGCAACAAAGATCATCATCCCTTCAGAAATTCAAAGTCTTGCGGGTCTTGCAAAAGGAATAACAGAAAGTATTAAAGAGTAACTACTATGTCAGATGGTTTCTTACCTTTAGCTCTTCTATTGACTGTTACATTCTCATTCTTAGCTATATTTTCCGCTAAGTTACAACAGGCAAACAACCAACAGAGAAAGACTTTCAACAACGACTATATTCCACCAAGGTCACCACTAGATATACCAGTACGTACAGTACCACGCCATGTTCCAAGTATCATGGAGCCAAATCATACAGATGATATCAATGGTAAAAACATTGTTCATCGTGAGGCACCAGAAAAAGGATATGTTGTTTTGAATGGTGTAAAGCGTAGAATTCACGAGTGCAAAGATTTATAAAAACATGAAAGCTAGTATGCATGCATACTAGCTTCTTTTTTTATTATAAAGATGGAATATATTTTAACAGCGCTTTTGCGATACCATCATGATTGTTATCATCAGTAATGTAATCTGCAACTGCTTTCACTTCTTCTTGTGCATTTGCCATCGCAACACCAACGCCTGCAAACTGCAACATTGTAATATCATTACCTGCATCCCCAAACGCAATACAGTCTTTAGCTTCAATCCCAAGCTTTGATAATGCACTCTGTAGTGCTGCACCTTTATCAATTCCTTGAGATGTCATCTCATAGAAGAAGTTTGAACTAAACATCATAGAAAGCTTTCCTTCAAACGGTGCAGAGATAGCCTTATAATTTTCACGTAAATACTCAGGCTCTCCAACCACCAAAATTTTATTGAGTGGAAAGTCTACATAACTTGCAAGATTACTAACCTCTTTGAGTAAATAATTGTTTATACGTGCTTCATACTGAAATCCATTAAATGTACGTCCTTTATCAGTAATCATGCAGTTATATACATCCTCAACCACCATATACTCATTTTCTACAATAATTGGATGCACATCAAATTGTTTCAAATGTTTCAGTGTCTTCGTTACTAACTCCTGCTCCATCGTTGTATTTACTAGTACTTCCCCAGTTTGGCAATCAATTACCTTTGCGCCATTAAAACAAAGAAATAATCCATGGTGCCTATCCATTTCCAGCATCTTTCCATACTTTTCAATTCCCTTTGCAGGACGACCACTCGCAATGACTAGGCGAATTCCCTGCTCT
>CALEMV010000105.1 GCA_937910655.1 uncultured Solobacterium sp. | reverse complement strand
AAAGGCCTAACTCCTTGCCAGGCAAGGAATCAAGCCTTATCATGTCTGTAAATTACAGTGTCCAAGAAATTGGGTTCACTTCACACTCCAACTTTTTTCTTATGAAAACTTGTTTATTCCTACTTCTGAATAGAGTAGTTCTGGTAGTTACCGTTTAATACGGATGCTTGGTTGGCAACATTTAAGATATCGCTAATAATAGCACCATCTTCCACGAACACTTTCTTTGTGATACCTTCTTCTGCACATTCGTAGCCAGCAGCTGTCATGATATCACAGAAAGCCTCACGGTTCTTTTCACTATCAAATGATACATAGTGATGAATTGTCACAAGTGTATCTTGTTCAAACATACCGTTTAAGGAACTAGCTTCTTCTAGCAATTCTTCTACGAAGTCTGGATTGAGATATGGATATACACCACATACTTCCTGTACTTCAACAGAACGATCACTTGCGTCATAAGTAGGCTGTGCTACACCATCTCCATCTGAAAGAGTTATAAAACGCACTTCATTATCATCGTCTTCTTCTTTATTTTCTGTTTCTTTCTGATTCTTTAAAAGTTTTACTGCAACGACTGCACCAATTCCGACAGCCACCGCAAGAGCACCAAATAGTCTATTTAACATAGTTGTCTCCTCTCTGTCTCTATACGTCATATTTTAGCACATCTAACTAAAATACCCTAACGGAAACATCATCTACTTTTTTCTAAATAGGTCATAATACTAACCGCATTGGAAGCAGCACCTTTACGGATCTGATCTCCACAACACCAAAGACTAATACTATTTGCACGACTTGTATCCTTGCGTACTCGTCCTATATATACAATGTCTTGATTCGAAGTTTCTACTGGTGTAGGAACATGATCTTCAATAAGTTCAACCCCAAGGAAGTTTTTCATCTCTTGTCGAATCGCATCCAAGGATAGTTCTTGTTCTGTTTCAACTGTCAAGGAAATTGAATGGGATCGATATACTGGTACACGTACACAAGTACAGTTTACCTGCAAATCATCCGCATGCATGATCTTACGACCCTCATTGTGCATCTTCTCTTCTTCCGTTGTATAACCATTATCTAGATACGAACCAATCTGCGCAATGCAGTTATATGCAATCTGTGCTGGGAAGATATTTGGATGAACCTCCTCGCCCTTATCCAGCTGTAAAATCTGCTCACGTAATTCACGCATACCTTCAACACCTGCACCACTAACTGCTTGGAATGTTGTCGCAGTTACAAGCTTTATTTTAGATAAGCGATGAATTGGTGCAAGTGCCATAAAGGCAATAATCGTAGAACAGTTTGGATTAGCAACCACACCATGATGACCCAGTGCATCTTCCCCATTAATCTCTGGTACGACTAGTGGAACATCATCCTGTAAACGGAAAGCGCTGGAGTTATCGATAAGTACTGCATTTGCTTTTTGAATCAAAGGTAAATATTCCTTAATAAGGGTGTTGGATACTGCACCAAGCACATAATCTAATCCTTCAAAAGAATGCTCATCTACAACTTGTACAGTGA
>CALEMV010000104.1 GCA_937910655.1 uncultured Solobacterium sp. | reverse complement strand
CTGAAAGTAATAAATCACGAAGATAGAACTTGTAACTACCCATGTAATTGGGAAAATGCGTAAAGATTCAAAGACTGTAGATGATGGCACAAATAAGATATATACAATACGGAGTACCCCAATACCCATCATTGTAATAATCATTGGATAAATAACATCACCGCAAGCACGCGTAGCTGCTACGTAAATCTCCAAGAACACAAATACTGGCCAGAATACACATAGCTGACGTATCATCTGCACGCAGATATCAATAACCTCTGCATCTTGCGTAAACAAGCCACAAATATAATCCCCATGGAAATATAACAATGCAGTAATCAGAAGCGAACCAACCGTATAGATACCAATCGCATTCCATACGCCTTGCTTCATACGCTTGATTTTACCAGCACCAAAGTTTTGCCCAATAAACGTTAATGTTGCAGTGCCTAGTGCACCAGAGTAATTCCAGAATAGCGCATCAATCTTACCGAAAGCAGTATACGCAGCTACTGTATTTGTTCCATAACCATTTACAGTTGCCTGAATAAAGAGATTAGCGAAACTATATAATGCGCCTTGAATTCCATTTGGTAAACCAATCACCAAAATTTGCCTTAGAATATGCATATCGCAATGTAAATTGCGAATATCAAAGTAATATGCACTATCTTCTGCCGATAAGATATATAGTGTTAATACACCACTAACAACCTGCGATACAACTGTCGCAATCGCTACCCCTGCAACATCCCAATGGAAGAACACAACGAATACTACATCTAATACAATGTTTGTAATACATGCGGCCACCAAGAAATATAGTGGTCGTTTTGAATCACCAACTGCACGTAAGATACCAGCACCCGTGTTATAAATCATCGTAGGAATCATACCTAGCATGTAGATCCGCATATATAACACCGAATAATCCATAATATCCGCAGGAACATTCAACATGTTCATCGCCCATGGCGTAAAGATAATGCCAATAACCGTAAAAATAGCACCAATATATACACTAGAACTCATCGCAGTTTGTACTGCCTTCTTTACAGAAGAATAATTATTACTACCATACGCTTGCGCAATCACGACTGTCGCACCACTCGACAAACCTACAATTAAATTTACAAGCAATCCGATTACAACACCAGTTGATCCACCTACTGCCGCAAGTGCTTCCTTACCAACATAATTACCAACGACCATCGCATCAGCAGTATTGTAAAGCTGTTGAAAGATAGAACCGAACATAATCGGAATAAAAAACAATAAAATTTCTTTCCAAATAACACCATTCAACATGTCAGTTTGTCTTTGTTTAAACATCCTCAGTTCTCCTTTCGCAATGTAGAAAAGTATATCAGAAAATATAGAAAAAGTGATGAACAAATATCTCATTCATCACAAAATATTGAAATTTATAACGCAATCTACAGAAATAGTGAGTTATTTCAATCCTACTGGTTCTTCTCCATGTAGCTTT
This sequence comes from uncultured Solobacterium sp., assembly GCA_937910655.1. GTDB lineage: Bacteria > Bacillota_I > Bacilli_A > Erysipelotrichales > Erysipelotrichaceae > Bulleidia. The sequence continues at coordinate 964 of CALEMV010000104.1, read as the reverse complement.
CCTTCTAAGAAATGCTTACGACAAAGGGCAATATACTCATCATTTGCGCCTAGTAATACCTGTGTACCAACACGCACAATTCCATGTTCATTATAGCGTGCATTACAAGTTGCTTTCTTACCACACCAACATACCGTTTTTACTTCATGTAGTTCATCCGCAATCGCAAGCAATCGCTCACTTCCTTCAAATAAATTTAACTGGAAGTCAGAACGCAATCCATAGCACAATACCGGTACTTTTAAATCATCAACGATATGCGCTAAGAAGTTGATTTGTTCACGTTTAGCAAACTGTATTTCATCTACGATAATTGCGTCATATGTACGTAACTCTTCTTCATCCATCGCACAGATATCAGATAATAGAATGCATTCTCTTTCTAAACCAATACGAGACCAAATGATATTCTTTCCATCACGCGTATCAATATTTGTTTTCGCCAAAATAGTCTTTTGACCACGCTCACGATAGTTATAATCAGCCATAAGTGCATTCGCTGTCTTAGAGCTTCCCATCGCTCCGTAATAAAAATATAGTTTTGCCATACTCTCTCCTATGAATGTGTTAATTGTTCTTCAATTTCTTGATTGATAAATGTGATACGTCCAAATAATTCTCTTGCGGACATGCGCTTAGCACCTTGCGCAAAGATTGCATTTTGAATCAACCCATCAGAACTTGCGACAGTAATGTCATAGTCTTTCTGATGATCTGACACAAAACGTTCAATATACGCATCTGCTGTCAAATTACTCGATGTGTATACAACTTCCATGTCCTTTCGTGAATATATTGTACCAAGATTATCTTTGACTTTATAGCCATCAAATACAACGACCATCTTTTCTTTTGTGAAAGCTTGATAGTTGAATAAAATATCCAATAACTTCTCTCGTGATATTTCCAGTTCATCATCTTTATATTCTTTAAAAATGTCCCAACTAAATATCCTGTTATATCC
>CALEMV010000103.1 GCA_937910655.1 uncultured Solobacterium sp. | reverse complement strand
CTTCATCGGTTGTAATACCATCATTAGGAAGCGGAACCAGTTCTCCAGTTGAAAGATTCCTTAATTGTAAACGAACACCACTAACTGCTTTGCCTTCTTCATTTACTTTCTCAATGAGATATTCAACAGGCTTATCTATCATTTCTACTGCTAGTATTGAGCCATCTTCATTCACTGTAAATGTGATATCATCCGCATAATAGTATCCATCCACAGTCATTTCCTCATGTAGAGTATATTTTTTCCCTGCAGTTAAGCCTGCAATTTTATGTACTACTTGATACGCGGATACCCATTCATCAATCACGGTATTTTCTTCGTCAATCACTTGTAATTTCGCACCAGGTGTTTCTGGACCACCTGTAATCATTGTCTTTGTGATATCTGTCTTTGTAATTTCATTTGTAATTGTAAGTTTACGATGAATTGTAGATGTCACATCATCTTCTGCATTGAATTCAACAGGGTATGTCGTTTCATTTAATACAAGTCCATCCAGTGTCTGAATTTCTTGTACAACATACTTTCCTAAAGGAATATGTTCAACGAATGCATATCCATTTTCATCTGTGGTAAATTCTGTATATGTCTGTCCTTTTGGTAATATCACTTTTCCATGGATTGGTTCAATGATATCTTCTGCCGCAACCAATCTAAAAATGATTCCAGCAAGACTCTTTTCTGTTACTAAATTACGGTCACTTTGATATTCTTCAACCTGCTTCTGTAGTTCAAGCTGTCCATACATACGATTATTTTTTACTTCGACTGTAATGTATTGGTTATTATCCTCATCAACATTTACAACATTCTCCTGCTTTAATATAAAAGGAATCTCCTGTGTCTCTCTTGTAAATCCATCAGGACTACTAATTTCTTCAATTGTATAACTACCTGGTGCTAACTTTAGTGGAGTTGTGATGGTACCACCTTGTTGCACGACACAGAATGTTCCCTTAGGATATTTGATATCTTCTTTTGTGCTTGTTTGAAATGTATCATAACTATTCTCTCCAATACGTTGAACTATATAGTTACCATTTGCATCTTTGATTTTGAACCCTGCAGAATGGAAATCAATGATTTCGTTTGTCTCAGCATCTTTCTTTACAAGACGCACATAATATTCCTTTGAAATATTACTAATTTCATATTTTACATCCGGTTGATTTTCACGAGATACTTCAAATACAAAGTCCTCATTTAAGAGTGCAATCTCACTATCCTTTGCGGATGTTTGACGTACTGTGTATTTCCCATATGCAAGTTCACCTGTTTCTGCAATACCATCTTCATCCGTAGTGATTACTGCATATTCTTTTGGTGTAAACTCTGATAAGTGCTGATAAGCTTCTTCAAAGCCTCCAAAGCGTTCAATATGTTTCTGTAAGATTGCTGTAAAAGTAGCACCTTGTTCATTTGTTGCTAGAGCTGACTGATGTTTATTAACGAATAACTTATGAATACGAAACTTTCCTGTAATTACATCATCCATAACATCAAGTGAAATATGATTTGTATCACTAGACAGTTGATTAAATAAAACAGTTTTCTTTTCGGCATCTAGTTTATATCCCGTAGGTGCCGTGATTTCTTTTACACTATATTGATGCGAGTAATACAGTCCGTCAATTGTATTAGAAACACCACTTTCACCAACGTTTAACATACCTACTATCGTTTGTGTTGTTTCATCAAAGAGTTCATAACTAGTCTGTGCAAAAGATTCCGCTGCACCTTGTGGTTGTTGAAGGTTTGTATCTGCGTCGTGCTTGATTAAGTTTAGGCTTGTCCCTACTGCATGTAAATTAATTTCTGCACTATCTACATGTAATTTCCCTGCCTTGATAACATCTTGATTAATCGAAGAACGATAGATAATCTGATTTTCTCCACCTTCATCATTGCGAGATAAAAGTTTATTAATAAAGCGAATCTTAGCATGTTGTCCCATCGTAACTTTTACATAAAATTCATTCCTCACAACGGCAGAAACAGGATTACCATTAACATCTACAAGTGTTCCATTTTCAATCACTACATCAAAGTTTTCAAGATTTCCATTTGTATTCACAACACGAATAGGAACATTTCCATCAATTTCCCCAGTAAAGAAACTGCCTTCCTTTACGTTGTGGTTATACTCTATAACCTTTAGATTTGGCATAGTACGTAGTTGTTCTACAAGTGATCGAATTTCATTTTTCTTTTGTGTTGTATCTATTGTTGCACGTGTAATATTTGTTGTACCTAAATATTCCCAAATTAAATCCTGTGCTGCTAAATATCGCTCGTCTGTCCTTTCTCCATCAAACCCATAACCAAAAAATGCATATGCAAGCATGATATTTTGGTCAAGTTCGGACATCTTCGTCCACCCTGGATCTTCACCAACGTAACCGATTGGGTGATAGATTTCCGGTATTTTAGGCTGTATGCAGTATGCGGGTATTCCATCCGCCCGTAAGAAATGTGACTCTGGTGTATCATAGACAATCCCATCTACATAATATACTTGTCTACCAGGTACATTTTTACAAGTGATTGTTGTACTTCCTGCGTGAACATGCATGTGTGGTATCAGAGTGAATACCATGAATACTGACATGATACGCAAAATCAAATTTTGAATTTGTTTTTTGATCTTTTCTATCTTCATATGAGTTCCTCCCTACTCACTTATTTATAGAAAAAAAGTTGGTACATTCCTGTGCCAACTTTATGCCAATCTAAAATCCCTCATATTCAACCAAAATAATATCATCAAACTGTATTGTAGTACGGTCCTTAAAAATAACCTTTTTCTCAATATCATCAATACGATGCAATTGTTTTTCAACCGTTTGATAACTACCACCATTCTTTTTTAAATCCTGCAAGAAATACATAACTTTAATCAATGGTTTTTCTTTTTCATGAACATGCAAAAATTCAAGTTTATGTTTTAATTCTTCTATTTCTGTTTCCGATAACTCAATACGTCGTTGTGTCATTCTTGAGGATTCGCGAATTAAATCTTCATAGCCTGTGAGTGCCGCAAACGGCATAAACTGGGCTGCTCTTTCTGAAATCGACATCTTACGATGTATCTTAGATACTGGAGGTTCTAGATACAGCATATCTTCATACTTTTTATTCATGCCTTATGACCTCCAATCTGATTATTTCGTTCTACAGCTGTAGCACCTTCTTCTAAATCTGTCTCTTATACACATCTCCGAGCCCACGAGACTAGGCATGATCTCG
>CALEMV010000102.1 GCA_937910655.1 uncultured Solobacterium sp. | reverse complement strand
CACAAAATAATGCGTAGCAAATACTAATTGAGTAACAAATCAACAAAAAGATTATTTTTCATTACCGAAAAATACACTAGTTTTGAGCAAAAATGTAAATATTATGTGACACTTAATGATAATATATAAACATGAGAGCGCTTTCTATATTGATGATGGCGCATATACTCAAAGAGAAAGGAGTAAGGAAATGCCAGATATTGTACTAACTAGAATTGACAATCGTCTAATTCATGGACAGGTGGCAACACAATGGTCCGGTTCAATTGGCGCTAACTTAATCTTGGTAGCAAATGATGATGTAGCTGCAAATACATTCCGTCAAGGATTGATGGATATGGCTGCACCTTCATATGCACAGACACGTTACTGGACAATTGAAAAAACTATTACAACTATCCACAAGGCTTCTCCATCACAGCACATCTTTATCGTCTGTGAGACACCTACTGACGTATTACGTTTAGTTGAAGGCGGTGTTCCAATTAAGAAGGTAAACATTGGAAACATGCATATGGCTGAAGGAAAACGTCAGGTCGCTACTAGCGTTGCTGTTGATGATGTAGATGTAGCAGCATTCAAGAAGTTACAGGAACTCGGTGTTGAGTTAGAAATCCGCAGAGTGCCGCAGGAACACGCTGAAGACATCAGCAAGCTCTTTGGGTAAAAATCATTACAGCCGTTTCACTACAGAAAATCTATTTTAAGGAGGATTGAATCAAATGGTATTACAAGCATTATTACTTGCTGTAGCAACATTCATCTTTGCAATTGACCAATTCTCACTGACTGAGCTTTTGTATCGTCCTATTATCGCTTGCCCAATTATTGGCGTGATCTTAGGTGATGTAAAAACTGGCCTTGTCATCGGTGGTACATATGAACTGATGATGGTTGGTAACATGCCAGTCGGTGGAGCACAGCCACCAAACGCTGTATTAGGTTCTATTGTAGCAATGATCTTTGCTGTTAAGTCAGGATTACCTGTTGACCAGGCTTTAGGTCTAGCAGTTGTATTCTCTGTATTTGGACAGTATGTCGTTACATTCACATTTACATTTATGTCATACATCATGGCTAAGGCTGATCAGGCTGCTGAAAATGCAGATCCAGCTGGAATCACTGGTGTAAACATTCTATCTATGTGCATCTTAGGTGGTCTCTTCGCAGTTCTAGCACTTGTTGCGTTCTTCGGTGGAGATGCTGCTAGCGAAGCATTAAAGAGTTTCTCTGAAAATGCTTCATGGTTCATGGGTGGCTTAGGTGCTGCTGGTAAGATGATGCGTTACGTAGGTTTCGCAGTATTACTAAAGATCATGCTTGCAAACGACATGTGGGGTATCTACTTCGCAGGTTTCACAGCTGCTGCTATTCTTGGAAATATTGAAGCTACAAAGGGTGCAACATTAATTCTTGTAGCATTTATCGGCTTTGCAATTGCAATGTACGATTACAATACAAATGTTAAGATCAAACAATTAACATCTAATAACGGAGGTGCTGGAGATGGAATCTAATTTCAATTTAGCATATAAGGACACTGCTCCTGCTAAACCACTTACAAAAGCAGTTTTAAATAAAATGGTTTGGCGTTCTCTAAACTTACAGGCTTCCTTTAACTTCGAAAGAATGCAGGCTGCTGGTTGGTTATGGGGAATTTTACCTGGTTTGGAAGCTATCCACACAAACAAGGATGACTTATCCACTTCCATGACTCACAACCTTGAGTTCTTCAATACTCACCCATTCTTAGTAACATTCGTTATGGGTATTGTATTATCTATGGAACAACAGAAGGCTGATATCAACTCAATCCGTGCTGTCCGTGTAGCAGCTATGGGTCCTTTAGGTGGTATTGGTGATGCGTTATTCTGGTTTACATTAGTTCCTGTCACAGCTGGTATTACAGCGAATATGGCGATTTCTGGTAACTTGGCAGGACCAATCATTTATTTCTTAATTACATTCGGTGTACAGATGGCTCTTCGTTATTGGTTAATGTATTGGTCATATGACATGGGTACAAAGGCTATCGAAGTATTAACTGCTAACGCTCGTGAATTTACACACGCTGCTTCTATGCTTGGTGTATTCGTAGTTGGTGCATTAACATGCAATTACGGCGCTACAAAACTCGGTATGGTAATTCCTAATGGACAAACAGCCGAAAAAGTTAAACAGCTTGTTATCGAGAATGGTAATATTGTAGAAAAAGAAGTTGAAAAATTAAAAGATGTTAATATTGATATTCAAGCAATGTTAGACGGCATCCTACCTGCACTTATTCCTTTAGGATTGACATTAATGTGCTATTTCTTGATTAAGAAGAAGGGTTGGTCACCAACGAAGTGCATTATGCTCTTACTCGTTATCGGTATCGTTGGATGTGTATTTGGAATTTGGGCTGGAGACTATAAGGTTCCAGAATTCTTAAGTTCATTCATCGTTTGGCATAAGTAATTAAATACGAAAGGGACACCTTATCGGTTGTCCCTTTTGTTCTAAATATAGATTATTGTTTGTTTTGGTTCTTTAATTCTTGTTCATATTTATCGTAATACATTCTCTGTACGTCATCGCTAAGAGGTAGTTTCTCATCTGGAGTACGTTTCTTGATATGGATAAAATATCCAATGGTGGCTGCGATAAATATGAATAGGGCGATTACTGTTGCGGAAATAGACATAGGTATGTGTTAACTCCTTGTGTGTCTATTATAACAGTGTTTTTCATGATATTCTTGAAATACGGAGGTTGTTTATGGGTAATCGTTTATTGGTATTTGGTGTTTTATTGATCATCGGCATTGTACTGTACGTTGTGTGGATGTTCTTTGCACAAAGACAAGTTATGTATATGTCGTTACTACTATATCGTCAAGGTGATGCAGATCGCTATCTAGAAGAATTAGATTCATTATCCAGTCGTTTATTCTTTAATAAGAAGTTACGTACTTTAATGGCCATTGATGCAAATCTCATCAAGGATGATAAGGAACAACTGAATAAACTCTTTGAAAGAGCAGCAGCCTATAAGCTAAGTTCTTCTGACCGTGTACTAGTATTACAGAAAGAATTATTATTCCGTATTGCACAGGAAGAAAATGAAAAAGCAGTAGAATCTTATGACGCAATTCACAAAGCATATGATAAGTTAACAGATAAGCAGAAAGAAAAGTATACTGAAATCATAAAAGAAGTTGAATATCCATACACAATTCATGTTATGCGTGATGGTAAGTATGCTTCAGAATTAATGGAACGTGGAGATACAATTACAGATCCAGTGCCTGCTGGTGTATGTTATCTTAGAGCTGCACAATCCTATTGCTTAAAGGATGATCAAGATCGTGCAGAGCGTGCACTTAATCATGCGGCCAAGAAGTTGAAGGATACAACGTATTTCCAGGAAATACAAAAGTTGATTCAAACAAAGAATTATAAGGGTATATTAAAGTATAAAATTTAATATGTGATATGATAATGAGCATGACAAAATTAGGGTCATGCTCATTCTTTATAAGAAAGAAGGTGGAATTTTGAAAAAGGTTATGTCAATACTACTAGTAATGTGTCTTTCTGGCTGCACAGTACTAGACTTCTTTGCACACAATAAAAACAACCATTTAATGAATTCCACACAAGATCATAATAAAACTACTACTGATTCAAAAAGTGAAATTGGAACTGTGAATCAGGATAATATCGATCAGAAACTCTATTTATATTATTATGAGC
>CALEMV010000101.1 GCA_937910655.1 uncultured Solobacterium sp. | reverse complement strand
TCTCAAAAATTATGTTAATAATCAAACTGACGGTAATATCTTCTAATACTTAAAGGATGTCTTAAGAACTTTTCCATGTATGCATCCACACGATTGTTAACTGCATGCATAACAAGATGTGATATACTACCACGATATTCTTGCTTAATTCCTCTCAATTCAAATTCTTTTGTATCAATAATAATGTAATTTGAATTTACTTGAGGTAAGAATCTTGCTACTCTTTCTGATAATGGTCTTTGTTCATCTTCGCCAATGAATAAGGTAATTGGTGTATCCTTTACTATGATTTCTTGCATTCCGTGAAAAAATTCAGGAGAACTAATAGACTTTGTTCGTATCCACATTTGCTCTTCCCAATAGCACATTGCATAGGAATATGTTGCACCATACTGGTTACCTGCACCTATAAAATAGTGTGGTAAATCTGGATGTTTATCCAAAAATTCTACTTTTTGTTTAGCATAGTGATATGCCCATGCATCTACTTGCTTTTCTACATCAACTAATACCTTTGCTAAATTTTCTTCCATGTTTTGGTTATAGTCTTCATATTCGGAAAACTCACCATTTTTAAACATAAAATAATTTGCTGTCATATAAAATTTTAACTGCTCATTTTTCGGATACAAAATTAGGTAATCTTGTTTATCCGGTTGCGTTAAAACTGTATTTGGGGTATCAATAAAACTAAATACCTTTCCACCAATTTCATGTACCTTATCTACAAGTTCAATCATTTCTAGTGTATTACCAGATACAGATGATAAAATTGCAATTGATTTGTTAGTAAACCGTCTGTTCCCCGTTGTTAGAAATTCTGCTGCATTTTCTACATAGACAGGCAATTTACTCCTACCACGCATATATACTTCAACCTGCATTGCGGAAGCATATGTTCCTCCTATACCAATATAGAAAATATTATCAAATCCTTCATTCCAAATTTGATCAATAATTTTTTCAATATCTTTTCGTAGTGCTAAAGCACCATTTACACTTTTTAAATCTTCCTCTTCATGAAAGTTACGGAGATTAGCACCTTCGTCTTCTTTCCATAAATTTGTTGTTATCATATCTAATCTCTCCCTTTCTCAATATAGTTTAAAGTGATCAATATCATATTTTTCAAAATATTGTAGAGCTTTCTGTATTGCAATATCCCATACAGGCCACTCATGATCACCACTTAACTCTCGATAAGTAATATCTATCTTATTCTTTACAAATCCATAAAACTTACGATTGCTCTCAATCAAGAAATCCTCTGTTCCACAGAGCTGAATAAGAGATGGGTAAATATTATTTGAATCATGGTCTAGATATTTATAGATATCAAAATAATCTTTTTGATTAATTATTCTATCTATTTCCGTCGTATCCATCTCTTCGAATATCTTATCCTCAACCATGCAACGTAATTCTTCTAAATGAATCACAGGAGACAAAGCCGCAATTGATGTGTATTGACTTGGATAAGTCATACCAATCTTTAGCGCTCCATAGCCACCCATACTTTCTCCTGCAATAAAAGTATTTTCTTTTTGTGTAGGTATCTTAAACCACTGCTTTAGATAATTAGGAAGTTCTTCGGCAATATATGTTGCGTATTGAATCCCATCTATATTTGTATAAAAACTTCTACCTACCTCAGGCAAAACGATGATATAGCCAAACTTCTTTGCATAATATTCTAATTTTGTAAAACGCAGCCACTCCTCAGCATTACCGGATAAACCATGTAAGAGATACAAAATTTTATATTGCCCATTGTTGATTGGTGTTACATCATTCGAATTATCAGGCATTAAAATATTGCAGTTTGTTGTCACCTTTAACGCAGTGGAATAAAATGTCATTCTGATAATTGCCATCTACCAAGCTCCAAAATATCTTATTGTTTCAGTTGCATTTTCTGCACCTGCATGCATACTTTCAATAATAGACTCACCACGTATGATTGCATTTAGGAAGCCTGCAATATAACTATCTCCTGCCCCCATTGTATCCACCACGTCATCGCAATGAACAATGCCCATTTCATGATAATCTATCCCATCAAAGCACAGACTACCTTTTTCTCCACGCATTGCTATAACAAGTTTAGGACCTCTATTATAGATTTCCTTCATCTGTTCTTTTAGCTGATCCATTGAACTTTCATCATTAGAGAAGAATACGTAATCACTATGTGGAATTGCAACTTTACACGCTTCATCATCTGGTCTTGTTGCACAATCAAAAGCTGTTAGAATTCCTTTACGGTGTAACTCCTCAAAATAGCCTTCAACCTTCCCCCAGAGATCGCATATTACGATGTCATGTTTACATATGAATGAAATATCATCTTCAGACAAATGATAGTCTGATAGAACCCCTTCATCATAGTCGCCAAAAACTCGTTCTCCATCAATAAGTTCAACCTGTGTAACTGCTGTTTTTCCTTCTTTAAATTGCAAGTGACTTACATCAACCCCTTTACTTTTGATTGCATTGTACATTACATGTCCAAATTCATCATTTCCTACGGGACCAATATATGAGGCTTTTCCTCCTAATCGTACTGTATACACAGCCATATTAACGGGGCCACCGCCAGGAAAGGCGGTACCCCCATTCATATTTTGATAATAGTCAACACAGTTACTTCCAATTGCTGCTAATTTCATATAGCAGCCTCGTTTTTTCTTTGTTTATTTTGATTTTCCCAGAAATAATAAACTGGTAGTCCTGTTCCTACAGCTAAACCTGCACAAATCAAACCAGGAATTGGAGCCCAGATGAATGTTGACCAAATGAGAGTGCCTGTCATAAACATTGCAATGATTGGCATTAATACTCCACCCGGCATGCGGTATACTGGTTTGTAATGTTCCTTTCTACGTAATACGAAGATTGTTCCAAATGTTAAGAAGTTCTTTAATAATGCTACTAATGTAAAGTAGCCCAATAAATCAGACAAGTTCGTCGCAAAAATCAAGATGATAGCAACGATACACTGTACAACGATTGAGAATGCTGGTGTTTCATATTTTGGGTGTACCTGTGCAAATTGTTTAAAGAACAAACCATCTTTTGCCATTGCATATTCAATTCTAGGCTGGAACATAATACAACTTGAAAGCGAACCAATTACAACGATAATAGCCATAATAGCCACAATGACACCTGCTGCATTACCAATTAATGGAATCTTAGATGCTAATAAAGCAATAGGTGCTTCTGAAGCGGCTAGTTCCTCTACAGATAATAAACCTGATGAAACTACCGTTAGACTAACATATAACGCCAAGACGATTACTGCAGTTAAAATTAATCCCTTTGGCAAATTCTTACCTGGATCCTTTATCTCACCAGACATATAGCAAGCTGCACCCATACCATCATAAGACCATGTTGTTGCAGAAATTCCTGCTAACAATGCTGCAAACCCTGTTGCGGCACCTTCTAATGGTTTACTTGATAAGAATAAATTAGAGTTAATATTGAATAATCCAATTCCAATAATTAATGCAAAAGGAAGAATCTTTAATGCAGTAATGATTGTCTGGAATTTTCCCCCGCCTTCAACACTACGAATATGGATAATCATGAATACAATTACTAATGCAACTGCAACTAATTTTAGAATTAGACCATGAACTGGTAAGAAGAATCCTAGGTAGTTTGCAATTGCTAAAGCCATGATTGAGATTGATGGAGGATCAGTTGCCCAGAAACTAATCCATCCGCATA
>CALEMV010000100.1 GCA_937910655.1 uncultured Solobacterium sp. | reverse complement strand
GCATATACCCGAATTGGATCACTCGCTATAAATCCCTGTTTCTTGGCTAAAGACTCTCTTTGTGCAAAAGTTAATCCTGCTTTAAAAAGTATGTAAGGATTCTTTTTTACAATAGATAAGGACCTATTTCCATATTTACTATATATTGATTTAGCTCCAAGATAACTTCCCCCAGCAGATGTAATAAAATCAACAAGTTCTTGCATATCTGAATATTGATTGATCTTATTCACAAAGCTTTTCGCTATACTATCGTTTATTCGTGGAATCTTTGCAAGCTGTTCTACTGCATCTGGTGATTTACAAAAAGAAAAAATATCGCCATTGCTTAGGTTTATGATTGCAGAAGCAGCTGCGGCTCCAATATTAGAAAATTTTCCACTGCTTAAAAAAGATAATGTGGTAGTATCATTTTTACTTAGTGGTTTACACTTGTTTGATATAAAGATGTTTCTGCCATTTATAGCTTCGATATTGCCTTCAAGAAAGATTGGTGTCCCAGCATCTATGTCTGATACAATACCTTTGCATAATACTGTATTATATTGAGGATCCAATGGAATCGTTTTATCTTCTGTTGAAACAGAAAAATATGTCATTCCTGATAATTCATCTTTTCTAATTACCTTTTGAAGAACGCCGTAAAACTCCATCTAAACCCTCTCTTTCGTACCATTATCTTAGCATATACTGTTATGTATTTCAATAAGAAAAACAGGACTAATCAATGTCATCCTGTTCTTCTTCTGTTTCTTCCTTTTCATTCTGTGATTTTGCTAAATGTTCTGAAAATAAGTCTACTAATCGAGTATTTCTGGTCCGATCTGGATTTTCTAAAGCAAGCTTCAAAGCCTCTTCGTTTCCGTATAAACGAATCTTCTGTTTGGCTCTTGTAATTCCTGTGTATACTAGATTTCTACTCAAGAATGAACCCATGTGAATCAAATTTGGTGGAAGTGCCAATAAAATATTTTTATACTCTGAACCTTGCGATTTATGAATCGTTAACGCATACGCAAGTTGAAGATGTTGTGCCTTTTCTGGATCCAACCAGAAACGTCGCCCATCGTCCGTTTCAAATCCAATATATTTATCTTCATAATTGATATCGAATACATATCCAACATCACCATTGTAGATTCCTTTTCCGTTCTTCTTGCTGAGGTGATCATGTCTTGTTCCATATCCATTAACACAATAATAGCCATTATCGTATGTATGGTAAGAAAATTCTTCTGTATTGAAGTTGACAGTCATCATAACTCTATCGTACAGATATATTTTTTGACCAGACTCTGTTTTTGTTGGAATCGCTTTACCCTTATTATCCCCATTATATTTCTCTTGTAATAATTTATTCGTTTCTTTAACAAAAGTATTGGTAGGAGCAAGAATAATCGTCTTCTTTGGATCAAAACCTGATATTTGATATCTTCTGCATCGACTGGATCGATCCCTTCCATAACTAGGTTATGATAATCGCTTTCTATTTGATTTATTAATGCCGTATTATCATTTGTCTTTGCTCTCCACATAAAAGAGTTATCTACAAATAAGAGCTTATTGATATCGCCTTCGTTAATAATATCCCAGTTATTTGCAAGAGATGGAATATCTTTCGCTCTAAAGTTTGTTGTTAATTTGGAACACTTGATATTTGTTTGTAGTATATCCTTTAATATCTGCCCAGCTCCGATTGCTGGCAATTGATCAGGATCGCCAACAAATACAACTTGCATGTTGAATATTCCATCTTCATCAGTTATGACCTTAAAGAACTTTGAAAGCGTTACAATATCGATCATTGATAATTCGTCAATAATTAGCATGTTATCATACACGGATTCACTTAAAAATTCTTCTCCACGTCTAATTTTATTTGTCATAGAAAGCATTGTTGCGGCATGGTAAGGGA
>CALEMV010000099.1 GCA_937910655.1 uncultured Solobacterium sp. | reverse complement strand
AGAGGTACAGGAAAGACTACAATGGCAAGACTTCTTGCAAAAGCAGTAAACTGCGAACATCCAGAGAAGGCTCCATGTGAAGAATGCGATAACTGTAAAGCTGCAAATAATGGAACGCACCCAGATATTATTGAAATTAACGCTGCGAATGAAACTCACGTGGAAGATATCCGCGATTTAATTGATCGTAGTAAACTTGCGCCTATGCAAGGACATCATAAGGTGTATATTGTGGACGAAGTTCATCAGTTGTCCAGCGCCGCATCTAGTGCATTACTGAAGACATTAGAAGAACCACCAGAAAATGTAATCTTTGTGCTAGCTACAACAGACCCACAAAAGTTATTACCAACAATTATTTCGAGGTGCCAGCGCTTTGACTTTACAAAATTACGTAAAGATCAAATCAAGGATCATCTATTAGATATCGCTAAGAAAGAGAACATCTACTTAGATGAAGAAGCGGCAGAGAATATTGCAGTGTTATGTGATGGTGGTATGCGCGATGCACTAAGTATTATGGACCAATGTGCTTCCTATACAAGTGATCATATTACAGCAGAAGAAGTAGATCATATCTATGGATTAGCATCTGTTGAAGAAAAGATAAATTTAATTCATTCAATTCATGCAGGTAACTTAGAAGATATCTTAACAAGAATTAAGAAATATGAACACCAAGGTATCGACTTCCAAAAGTTTACGGATGGAATGATTGATATTTTAAAGGATGTAGTAATTTATCATTCTACGAAGAAAGATAAATTATTAAAATTAATTTCAAAAGAACAGGCTGAAAATCTATCGGAAACCTTATCGCAGAAAACATGCATGCATATAATTGAAAAGATGTTTGATTCTAAAGATAAGTTTAGAATTGCGACCTCCTCAGCAAGCTGCTTTGAAGTAATCTGCTTAGGTTTAGCAATTAAACCTACCACAGAAACAGTAGTGGTTGAAAAGCATGTGGAAGTTTCATCTCAACAAAAAGAAAGTGAGTATGTTGTTCCTACAGTAAAACTGAAAGAACCGGAAAAACCGGTAGAACAACCACAAGAAATTAAAGTAGAGCAAAAGCCATTAGAGCCAATAAATACAGAGTCTTCTATAAGTTCTAATGAATTATCAAGCGATGAAATATTGACGCTTCTTGTACAATGCCAGAAAGCAATTAAATACGAAGATGATGAGAAGTTCAACAAAATTCATAGCTTGTT
>CALEMV010000098.1 GCA_937910655.1 uncultured Solobacterium sp. | reverse complement strand
GGTAACAATATGCCAACAAATCCAAACAAGAAAAAACCATCTATTTTTGATGATGGTAGTCAACAAAAGCGTGGAGCGATTGCAGGAAGAAATATATACATTGATGACAAAGGTCAAACAATCATGTATATCTCTCGCACACAAACAGGCTATATCCTAAAGGAAAAAGATGCGAAGGACTTCAATCTTTACCACAATCGTATCGCCATTGGCATTGCAGTAGCGATGCTACTAATGAGCTTTACAAATGATTGGAGAATCTCCATCATTGCTGGTATTGTACTATTTGCAGTACTGCAATATCGCTTTGTAAAAGCTTGGTTACCAACATTGCCACAGATCCCAAACTTCAAACCAAAACAGAAAAAGTCCTTTGTTGAAGGACTTGTAGAAACAAACAATAAAGGTCGTTGTATTCTACTTGCGATATTGTATGCGATGTTAGGTATCTTACTTGTAGTAAATGGAATCATTATTAAGAGTGATATTATTATCATTGTCTTTGAAGTAGCTACTATGCTTGCATGTTTATACATGAGTGCACAGTACGTTATCGCAATTTCAAAAATGAAATAGTAAAAAATGGGTTGAGATCATGCTCAACCCATTTTTCATTCGTATCTTTATGAATTCCTTCAATATAATACTTCTTGGAGTACTTGGTATAAGGTAGTCATTGCCTGTATATCCTCTTTCGTACTACCCGCAAAAATACTACTTTCAAATATATTCTTTTTATCTCTTGCGATGAAAATTAACTTATGATGACTTAGATGAATTTCTAATACTGTTTTCATCTTATTTTGATTGATTGCGACAGATTGTACTTCCTCTTGATATTCTCTACCATCAACCGCATCAATCAAAATGGTCTTTCCACTAACCTGTACTGTATATTTGCGGATACAATATCGTTTGACTAAACTCATGATTGAAAAACCGATGATTACACCCAATATCGCTACCCAACCAAATCCTGTTAATGATTTTGATAAGGGGTGATAGTCAGGTATGAAATACCACATAACAGCTCCCAAAATAGATGTCGGTAACATGAGTGCAGCAGGAAAACAAATTCCCATTATCATTTCATCATGTGGTTCACTTGCATAAAATTGATATTCTCTCATACATTCAGAATACTCTTATCATTATTTTTTTCAATATCATTATCACGATATCGTACTTACATCACTATCTTATGTACGATCCTTTTCCAACGATAAAGAACCGAACTTAATCGGTTCTTTCTATGCTTACTTTGTAAAGTATTCAACTGCTGCCTTAAATAACAACTGCTGGTTTTCGATATCTGGTACGTTCTTATAAAGGTTATCCCCATTACGTTCAGAGTGTCCCATCTTACCAAGGATGCGTCCATCAGGTGAGGTAATTCCCTCAATCGCATAGACAGAATCATTTGGATTGAAATGGATATCGGATGTTGGTTGTCCTTCAAAGTCAACGTATTGTGTCGCAATCTGACCATTGTCAATCAAGGTTTGAACAACATTATCTTTTGCGACAAATCTTCCTTCGCCATGGCTAATCGCAACTGTATGAATATCTCCAACATTCATATATTTCATCCATGGCGATTGATTACATGCGACTCTTGTCTTAACGAGTCTGGATTGGTGTCTACCAATTGTATTGAATGTCAGTGTTGGACGGAATTCATCTGGTTCCATAATCTTGCCGTATGGCACAAGCCCAAGTTTTACAAGAGCTTGGAATCCGTTGCAGATACCAATCATCAAACCTTCTCTATGATTAAGTAAGTCTTCAATAGCTTCTTTTACCTTTGGATTACGGAAGAAGGAAACGATAAACTTTGCAGAACCATCTGGCTCATCTCCACCTGAGAAACCACCTGGAAGTGCGATAATTTGACTACGACCAATCGCATCCACAAATCTTTCAACGCTATCTTCGATATCTTTTGCAGTTAGATTCTTGATCACAAAGATTTCTGTTTCTGCGCCCTCACGCTTAAATGCACGTGCAGTATCATATTCACAGTTTGTGCCTGGGAATACAGGAATTAAGACATGTGGAGTATCGACTGTATAACTTGCATGCATGTCAAATCTACGCTCTACAGATACTTGCTTGATTTCCTTTTCACTCTGCTTGATGTTGCAAGGATATACTGATTCCAGTTTTTCTTCATAGCGAATTTGTAATTCATCTAATGAGATTGTTTCATCCTTTGTACGTAATTCAAACTCTCCAATAGTCTTTCCTAATAATTCTAAATCTTCAATCTCATCATCTGTCTCTAATAAGAACCCACCATAGCACTTCTTAAAGAGTCGATTGATATTTACATCTTCTTCTAACGCAAAACCAATACGGTTACCAAGACTACACTTGAGAAGTGCTTCTGCTGTACCACCATGTTCAAGTGCACAAGCAGACTTGACATAACCTAGGCTAATCAATGAATAAACCTTATCAAATACATCGCGTACACTATTGAAGTCCGCAATACCATTCTCATCATATTCTGGCATCACTGCATAGATATAGTGATCTTTAGCCTTCCACTCATTTGTGATAATATGAGAAGCTTTTGCCGTAGATACCGCAAAGGCAATGAGTGTAGGTGGAACATCGATATCTTCGAATGTTCCTGACATGGAGTCTTTACCTCCGATTGCCGCAACTTCTAATTCCGCTTGGGCTTTAAGTGCACCAAGTAGTGCCGCAAATGGCTTGCCCCACTTCTCTGGATTATCGCCAGTACGTCCAAAGTATTCTTGGAACGATAACCATGCATGTTTAGGATCAATACCCGCCGCGACTAGTTTTGACATCGCTTCAATGACCGCAGCCATCGCACCCTTATATGGTGATAAGGACGATAACTCTGGATCATAGCCATAGGCCATGAGTGATGCAGTATCTGTTTCACCGTTTAACACTGGTATCTTAGCAGCCATCACTTGGCTTGGAGTCATTTGGTATTTACCACCAAATGGCATACATACGGTACCACTACCAATCGTAGCATCAAAGCGTTCAGCCAAACCTTTTTGACTACAGATATTTAAATCTTCTACAAGCTTATCCATACCTGCACGAAGACTTTCTACTTGAACCGCTTCTTCTGGTTGGTCTTCACCAACCATAACAGTTGTATGTCTACTTGCGCCGTTTGTATTCAAGAACTCACGAGAGATATTTACAATTTCTTCTCCCTGCAAAGTCATAATCATGCGTGGTTCTTCGGTAACTTCTGCTACAATTGTTGTCTCAAGGTTTTCCATGCTTGCAAGTTCTTGGAACTTTTCAGCATCTTCTTTTCTGACCACTACAGCCATGCGCTCTTGGGATTCACTGATTGCTAGTTCTGTACCATTTAAACCTTCGTATTTTTTTGGAACTTTATTTAAATCAATCACTAATCCATCTGCCAGTTCACCAATGGCTACCGCTACACCACCTGCACCAAAGTCATTACAACGTTTGATGAGTTTGGCGGCTTCTGGATTACGGAATAATCTTTGTAGCTTACGCTCTTCTGGTGCATTACCCTTTTGAACTTCAGCCCCACAGCTTTCTAATGATTCAATATTGTGTGACTTTGAAGAACCTGTTGCACCACCACAACCATCACGTCCTGTACGTCCACCTAATAAGATGACAACATCACCTGGTTCTGGTCTTAAACGAACAACATTTTCCTCTGGAGCTGCCGCAATGACAGCACCAACTTCCATACGCTTTGCAACGTATCCTGGATGATAGATTTCACGTACTAGACCTGTTGCTAGGCCGATCTGGTTACCATAGGAACTATATCCAGCTGCTGCTGTTGTTACAATTTTGCGCTGTGGCAGTTTACCCTTCATTGTTTCGTTAATTGGTTTCAATGGGTTCGCAGCACCTGTTACACGCATTGCTTGATATACATAACTGCGTCCTGAAAGTGGATCACGAATTGCACCACCAAGACAGGTTGCTGCCCCACCAAATGGCTCAATTTCCGTAGGATGGTTATGTGTTTCGTTCTTAAACATGAGTAACCAATCCTGATCTTCACCATCTACATCAACTTTAATCTTAACGGAACATGCATTAATTTCTTCTGATTCATCTAAATCTGTTAACTTCCCATATTTCTTTAAAGCTTTAGCCCCAATCGTACCCAAATCCATTAAGCATACTGGCTTTGGTGTACGACCTTCGTAAATATGATTACGCAAATTTAAGTAGTTTAGATAAGTGTCTTTTACATATTCAGGTTGAATTTCTACATCATCAATAACAGTATGGAATGTTGTATGACGACAATGGTCTGACCAATACGTATCGATGACACGTACTTCTGTAATTGTTGGGTTTCTACATTCAATTTTTTGGAAGTATTCTTGCATAAACTTGAGATCTTCTAAATCCATCGCAAGTCCATGTTCCTTTAGAAATTTCTTTAAGCCTTCTTCATCAAGTTCGATAAAACCATCAATCACCGGTGGAAGTTCTGGTGTTTCAAAAGACATGATAATCGTCTCTGGTTTCTCTAAACTTGCAATACGAGCCTCCACTGGATTAATCAGAGTCTCTTCAATCAATTTCTTTTCATCATCTGTAAGTTTGCCTTTGATGTAATACAGACGCGCTGTTTTTACAGTAGGTTTTTGTTTCATGGAGCTAAGTTGAATACACTGTGCACAAGAGTCTGCACGTTGATCAAACTGTCCGGGTAAGT
>CALEMV010000097.1 GCA_937910655.1 uncultured Solobacterium sp. | reverse complement strand
GTATGATCTAAGAACATCCGGTCATGTGATACAATGACTACCGCCTTTGGATAATTCTTTACATAGCCTTCCAACCACTCAATCGCATCAATATCCAAATGGTTTGTAGGTTCATCCAACAATAAGACATCCGGTTTTGATAATAGTAGTTTTACGAATGCGATACGTGTTTTTTGCCCACCAGAGAACTCTCCAATTTTCTTTTGAAGATCTTCAATCGGAAAACCAAAGCGCGTAAAGACTGTTTTCATCTCTGATTCCCAATGATATCCATTCATCGCTTCAAACTGTTCTTGAACCGTTGCGTATTGCGCAAGAACCTTTTCACTCGCATCTTTCTCCATTTGCTTTTCTAATTCATGCATTCTTGCTTGCATCGCAAATACCGGTTCATAAATAAGACGTAGTTCTTCCTCAACAGTTCTTTCGTCATGCGGCAATACCTTCTGTGATAAGTACCCAATGACCGTATTATTCTGTTGTGAAATCGTCCCTTTATCAAATTGTTCTTCCCCACACATACAGCGTAAAAAGGTTGTTTTACCACAACCGTTTCTACCAACAAGGGCAATCTTCTCTGTACCTTTAATCTCAAAATTAACATCTTCAAAGATTGTATCGACGCCATAATATTTTGAGGCTTTACTAACTTGATATAACATCGTTACCTCCATAAAAATGGAAGTGGCAGCCGCTTGCATTACCACTCCCATATCATAATTTCTTTTAGAAGTTTAAGTTTCGTGGTGTTCTTGCGAAAGGAATAACGTCACGAATATTTTCCATACCTGTAATATACATTACTAAGCGTTCAAATCCTAAGCCGAAACCTGCGTGTTGGCAACCACCATATCTACGCAAGTCGAGATACCATTGGTAACCTTCTGTATTCATGTCAAGACTTTCCATCTTCTTTTCTAGAATATCTAGTCTTTCCTCACGTTGGCTTCCTCCAACAAGTTCACCAACACCTGGCACTAATAAGTCGCATGCCGCAACTGTCTTACCGTCGTCATTACGACGCATATAGAATGCCTTGATTTCTTCTGGGTAGTCGATTAAGAATGTAGGACCTTTAACAACTTTCTCTGTAATGTAACGCTCGTGTTCTGTGTTTAAATCCATACCCCAGTGAATGTTGTTGTTTTCAAACTTAACATCTGCATTCTTTAAGATTTCAATTGCTTCTGTGTATGGTAAACGCTTGAAAGTTGAAGTTCTTACATGCTCAAGACGTTCTAATAGAGATGTATCAATTCTTTCATTGAAGAACGCAAGCTCTTCTGGACACATTTCCATGACATAGTTAATACAGTACTTTAACATATCCTCGATTACATCCATACTGTAATCTAAATCCGCAAAGGCCATTTCTGGTTCAATCATCCAGAACTCAGCTGCGTGTGTTGTTGTATTAGAATTTTCAGCACGGAAAGTTGGTCCAAATGTATAGATATCTCTAAATGCCATTGCATAGGCTTCTGCTTGCAACTGACCAGATACTGTTAGTGACGCATGCTTGCCAAAGAAATCTTCTTCATAGTTTCCATCTTCACGTGTTGTAACTGTAAATGTTTCACCTGCACCTTCCGCATCAGCACCTGTAATGATTGGTGTATGTACATACACAAATCCTTGATCTTGGAAGAACTGGTGAATTGCCATTGCTAGCACAGAACGTACTCTAAATACAGCAGAGAAAGTATTTGTACGTGGTCTTAAATGACCAATTTCACGTAAGTACTCAAATGTATGTCTCTTCTTCTGCAAAGGATATGTGCTATCGCATTCACCTTCTAAATTGATTTCAGTTGCCTGAATTTCAAATGGCTGAGAAGCTTCTGGTGTTAATACAAATTTACCAACAACAGAAATTGCTGTACCTGTTAAGTACTTGGCAACTTCAGCGTAATTGGAAAGAGTATCAGAAGAATATACAATCTGTGCATTCTTAAAGAATGTTCCATCATTTAAGGCAATAAAAGATACATTCTTACCAGCACGGTTTGTACGAACCCATCCCTGTAGTTGGATAAAATCTAACTGGTCTAGTTCTAGTGTTGTTCCATCTTTTGCTAACTGATATAGTTCGCGGATACTCATTTCTGTAGGCATACTTATTCAATCTCCATTCTTATTTCTACATTAGTCATTCATTGCATTGGTTTCAAATACCAATTCCTGAATACTAGATACGACATCTACCTGTCGTACATATACTCCTGATGGAACCGAGAAATGTTCCATCGCAAAACTTACAAATCCATGAATGCCATGTGCAACCAATAAATCTACTGTCTTCTGTACATCTTGTGAGATACACAAAATAGCGATACGGCAGCCTTTTGGCATCTTTTCAGCTATCTCATCCATACTATATACAGGTACAGATGCCTTCTTTACATTCTCTGGATGTAAATCAAATGCACATACGATTTCACCGACAATATGGTTCCAGTGATTGTAATTCAATAACGCTTTTCCAAGGTTACCAGCACCGACAAGAATAATCTTCTCATCAAAGTTTACACCAAGCTGATTGGAGAAAATACTGATTAAATCCTCAACGTTATAACCATAACCTTGCTTACCAAGGTTTCCTAAAAAACTAAAGTCACGACGGATTGTTGTTGACTCGATAGATACATAGTCAGCCAACTCCCTAGACATAATTCTGTTTATCCCATCTGCATGTAGCTTACGTAATGCTTTTAAATAGACAGGATACCGTTGTAATGTTGCCTTTGGTACTTTCTTTTCGCTCATATTTATCACCGTCCTCTATTTTAACACCATTTGTGAAAAATTTGCTAAATTTTATTCTTCGCCTGGCATCATGAGGCCTGGATCAGCCGCTGCCGCAAGATCTCCAAATAATCCATGTTTGTACGCAACATAACCAACTGCACCAATCATTGCCGCATTGTCTGTACAACAGTACATTGGTGGAATAACTAACTGTACATCTGGATATGCTTGCATCTTCTCAGTCATTAACTGTCTTAATCTTGAGTTTGCTGCTACACCACCTGCTAGCACTAACATCTTTGGCTTTAAGTCTTCTACCGCCTGTAGTGTCTTTCCTGTTAGTTGTCCTAATGCTGTTTCTTGGAAGGCATACGCAATATCTTCTTTAATAATTTCATTACCTGCTTTTTCTTCACGTTGAATTAACTGTAATACAGCTGTCTTCAAGCCTGAGAAACTAAAATCATATACACCATCTGTCTTTGGGGATGGTAACTTATAATGTTCTTTACCCTCTTTTGCCATACGATCAATAACCGGTCCACCAGGATAGCCTGTACCTAATACGCGTGATACCTTATCGTATGCTTCCCCAATCGCATCATCCTTTGTTGTGCCGATGACTTTATAGTCCCAATCATTTTCCATATATACAAGTTGTGTATGTCCCCCAGAAATCACTAATGCTAGTAATGGGAACTTTAAATCTGCCACAAAGTTATTTGCCCAGATATGACCTGTCATATGATTGATTGGTATTAATGGCTTATGGAATGTCCAAGCAATTGTCTTCGCCGCTTGTACACCTACATGTAGCGAACCAATTAAACCAGGTCCTTGCGTATATGCAATTGCATCTATAGCATCCATAGTTAGATTGGCTTTCTTTAATGCTTCATCAATAACTGTTGATATATTTTCAACGTGGATACGGCTAGCTACCTCTGGCACAACACCACCATATTGTGTATGAACATTTATCTGTGATGATACGATATTTGAAAGAATTTCTTTTCCATCTTTAATAATCGCACATGCTGTTTCATCACAGCTTGATTCTAATGCTAAAATCAATGTCATTTATAAACCTCCTAAGGGTTTAATCATAAGATATGCATTCTCGCCATCCTTATAATAATTCTTGCGAGTATTCACTGTTATAAACCCATTTTTTTCATAAAATTGGATAGCACGTTTATTTGATATACGTACTTCCAATGTCATATTCTCACACTCTTCTTCAATTGCTTCTTGAAGAGCTTTGTTCAATAGCTGTTGTCCAACACCTTGTTTTCGATTTGTAGGGCAAACTGCAATATCGGCAAGTTGCGCTTGTTCATAAGTAATCCACCAATCAATATATCCAATGATTGCTTGATTCTCTTCAAAAACCAATAAGTTGGAGAAAGGATTTTCCAAAAGTTCATAACGAAACTGTGCTAAAGTCCATCCCCCTTTTGGAAAACAAATATTTTCAAGATCTACGACTTTCGAAAGATCTGCTTCTATCATCTTTCGAATCATTACTTATTAATGTTATATGCATCTGATGACTTTAAATATTCTGGCACAACCAAATGCACATTCTCTGCTTTCTGCCACTCATTTTTTAACAACAAGAAGTTCTTTGCCATGTTTGGGTAATACGTTTCTTTCCCAAATAATTGACCATCACCAATGAGCTTTTCATCACGTACCACATTTTCAAGATCATCGATATATTCAACTCTTTCTTCTTCAACAGCCTTGCCATTTTTATAGGCACAAGTATATACACGTTTACCACGTGCATCCAATACTACACGGCAATCATCCAAGCCAGCATACAACAACATCGTAGGAAGAGTATAAAGTGGCTTATTGGTCATGGAACAGAATACTTTCGCAATCGTCATTGCGATACGAACACCGGTATAACTACCAGGTCCCTTTGTAATAACAATCTGATCAATATCATCACTCTTTAAAGATAATTTTGATAACATTTCTTCAAGTTTAGGAAAAATTTCTTCAGATTGGTGTTTCCAGCATTCTTCCTGTACTTCACCAATAATTTCATTATCACGAATTAACGCAAGTGATAAAAAGAGATGACTTGTATCCATACATAACGTAATCATGCTAGAACCTCCAATAATTCTTCATATTGCTTTCCAATCGCATGGAAAGTAAATTCTCGATCTCCATTCTCCAATAGTTGAATTGAAATCTTTAAATGTTCCTCAGGAACTAAGTCAGGACTAAATTGTGACCATTCGATAACAGTTAATCCTTCATCATTTAAATATTCGTCAAATCCTAAATCTTGATGTATACCTTCCAAACGATATGCATCAATATGATTTAGCAATAATCGACCATGATAAATTTTTTGAATTGTAAATGTAGGACTTGTAACACTACGGGTAATACCTAATCCTCTAGCAATTCCCTGTGTTAAACATGTCTTCCCTGCACCTAAGTCACCATCTAAGAGGATGACCATAGCAGCTTCACAATGTTTACCAATCTTAGAACCAAGTTCTCTTGTTTCATCAGCTGATTTTGTAATTAAACTTAAATCTTTCATATAGAAAACCTCACCAAACCATTATAATACGATTTATAAAAAGCGCTATAAGTCAGCACTAACTTTACATAAAAAGTATAAAAAAAGGGAGAGCGATGGAAAACCATGCTCTCGATGACCCG
>CALEMV010000096.1 GCA_937910655.1 uncultured Solobacterium sp. | reverse complement strand
GTGGTTGAATCCCAACAGAGTGTAAAGGTAAATAAAAACCAAGAAAAGAAGATTGAACAAGTATTTGTATCTGTTGGTGATCAGGTAATTCCTACAACAGTTCTTTTCCGCTATGACGTATCAGAGGCACAAAAACAAATTAGTTCTATCAATTTAGAAATTGAATCTTTAAACGGTACAATTACAGATAAAAATAATGCTATCTCAGCTGCACGTAATGATGGGGTAAACGTGGAACAAATCTCTATTTTCGAAAATGAAATTCGTGCTGCACAGTTATCTATCCAACAAAAACAGTTAGAACTTGCCGCAAAACAAAAAGAGATTGATAACGCAGATGTTCTTGCAAATACAAATGGTATCGTAAAGGCAATTAATGAAAGTGGTACGGATGCACAAGGTAATACAGCAGCTTTTATCGAAATCTCTCAATCTGGTGAATTTAGAGTAAAGGGCACAATTGATGAAACATCCATTACTTCTATTTCACTTGGACAAGAAATGATTGTACGTTCCAGAACAGATGAGACAAAGTTCTGGACCGGTAAGATTACTGAGATTAAGACAGAACCAAACGCAAAACAAAATGATATGTATAGTATGGGTGGTTCAAGTAACTCTGAAAAGTCTAGTACATATCCATTCTATATTTCTTTAGATTCTTCTGATGGATTAATGCTAGGACAGCATGTTTATCTAGAAAAAAATAATGGCACTGCTGTAAAGAAAGATGGTATTTGGTTAGACGCATCTTATGTTGTAATGGAAGGCGAGAAAGCATATCTTTGGGTTGCCAATCAGAATCATCGCTTAGAGAAGCGTGAAGTAGAAGTTGGTGAATTGGATCAGAATTTATACCAGTATGAAATTAAATCTGGTGTATCTGAATCTGATAGTATTGCATGGCCAATGGAAGACTACAAAGAAGGTATGAAGACAGAATCAATCTCTACAGTAGGAAGTGGAGAATAAGTATGTTATTGAACTTACAAGGAATCTATAAAAGCTATGGTGGCACCATTGAAGTACCTGTTTTAAAGAATGTTTCAATACAGGTAGAAGAAGGTGAGTATGTCGCAATTATGGGTCCTTCTGGTTCAGGGAAAACAACATTAATGAATATCATTGGTTGTTTAGACCGTTGTACAGAAGGAACCTATGAATTAGATGGCGCAGATATTTCACGCATTTCTGAGAATGAATTATCAGAAGTACGTTTAAAGAAAATTGGTTTCGTATTTCAGACATTTGAACTTTTACCAGGTGAAACAGCGATTGAAAACGTTGCCTTACCCCTTGTATATGCGGGTGTTCCAAAGGCTGAACGTGAAAAAGCAGCAGTGGAAGCACTGACAAAGGTTGGTTTGGGTGAACGTGTAAACTTCAAGCCAAATCAATTATCTGGTGGTCAAAAACAACGTGTAGCGATTGCACGTGCACTCATTAATCATCCACGTATTCTCTTGGCGGATGAGCCAACTGGTGCACTAGACCAAAAATCTGGTAAACAGGTTATGGAACTATTTGAAGAACTGAATAAAGAAGGTGTCACAATTGTTATGATTACGCACGATGCGCATGTCGCAAGCAAGGCAAAGCGTGTCATTCATATCATTGATGGCATGATACAGGAGGGCACGCATGAATAAAAAACGAGTTATTATTAGTGTTTCTATTGTTGCGGCCTTAGTACTTGGATACTTTGGAATCCTTCAATTCCGTAAGGCATCCCGCAAGGTGGATGTAGTGCAAGTCAGTGCAATGAATATGGGTGGTAATCCGATGGAATCACAGATGAGTGGTTTGGTATCTGATCCAGCTACACAGACTGTTACACCATCTGTATCTCAAATTATCACTGCGGTATATGTTACCGAAGGACAAGCAGTATCTGTTGGTGATAAATTGCTGGCGTATGATATTACAAGCTTGAACTATACTGTAGAACTAAAGAAGCTTGAAATTTCTACGACACAGCTTCGTTTAGAACAATCCAGAAAAGAATTACAGCAACTACAAAACACAAAGCCGGTGGAAAGAAGGGTAACACCTCCATCGACTCCTGCACCAGAGCCAGAATATAAAGTGGATACAGAAGCAGTAACACAGGTAGAAGAAAATAAAGTATGGAACTATCTGAATGCGTTAACGGATGAGGACACAGAGTTTACAAAGGATCTTGATGAGCTAACAGCTCCAGCGACTCCAACACCGACTCCAGAAACAACTCCAGATCCAACAGCTACGCCTACTCCTACCCCAACACCAGATCCTACTCCTACGCTAGCGCCAGCAGTTCCTGCTGTAAACACATATGCAAAGGGTACAAAGGCAAATCCATATCACTTTGCGATTAAACATGATGGCTTCCTTTCTGGTAAGTTTATTAAGGAACTCATCCAGAAAGCAGAAACAGATGGAAAGACATTCTACGTTTCTATAGATGTTTATTCAGAGGATGATAAGACGAAGGGTCTTGAAGATTCTTGGTTGGTATCTGTAGATAAGTTAAAGTCAATCTTAGGTACTGTCACAGATGATATGGCAAAACTTGATATTCAGACACGTGTGATTCATAAGAATCTTATCGAACCACAACAACCTGAACCTGAAATTGAACCAGAGGGAATGACAGCTTCTGAACTTGTACGTGCAATTCATGCCAAGGAATCTGAAGTGCGTGAGTATGATATTGATGTTCGTCGTAAACAACTTGAACTATCTGAACTACAGTCACAGTTAGCGGATGGTGTTGTTTATGCAAAGCGTAGTGGTGTTATCAAAGGTCTTAAGGATATGAACAATGTTCCTACAGATGGAACACCATTCTTAACTGTTGCAGGTGGAACTGGAACAGAAGTAAAGGGTTCTATCTCTGAGTTATTATTAGCAACAATTCAAAAGGGTACAAAAGTATCTGTTACAAGTTATGAAACAGGATCCATCTATGAAGCAGTTGTGACACATATTGATAACTTCCCAACTAATTCAGGTGAAGGGTTCTATGGTGGTAATCCAAATGTTTCAATGTATGGTTTTACTGCATATATTGAAAAGGGTGATGATTTAAAACAAGGTTCTTATCTCTCCTTATCAATCCAACAAGAGAATACAGATACATCTTCTATCTATCTCAGCAACGCTTTCATCCGTGATGAACACGGACAGAAGTATGTTATGAAAGATGTAGATGGAAAACTTGTAAAGACATACATCAAGACAGGAAAAGTGTACTTCAATATGTCAACAGAAGTATTATCTGGTCTTGCGGATACGGACTATATTGCCTTCCCATATGGTGATGGTGCGATAGAAGGAACTCGTACACAGATTGGTATGGATGATAATGCAATGTTAGGAGGCTACTAATGGGCGAGAATATTAGATTATCAATTCGTGGAATCCTATCACATAAGATGCGTTCGATTCTAACAATGCTAGGTATTATTATCGGTATTGCGGCAATCATCGCTATCGTTTCCACTATCAAAGGTACAAATGAACAGATTCAAACCAACCTCATTGGTTCAGGTGTTAATACAGTCAATGTACGTATGACACAAGGTGACTGGGAATATGACTTTGGACAGGGTATCCCTGGTAAATACAGAGAAATCTCTGCTTCTCAAAAAGATGATTTAAAGAATATTCCTGGTGTAGTGAATGTATCACTCTATCATCGCCGTCAGGTATATGATGGTGTATTCCATCTAACAAACTCCTTAACAGGTGGATATGTATACGGTATCGATGATACATATTTACAGACAAATGGTCTTGTTGTTAATCGTGGTAGAGCTTTCTCTACAAATGATATTGAAAAGAATCGCAAGGTTTGTTTATTGGATAAGGTTTCTGCAGAGCAGTTATTCCAAGGAGAGAATCCGATTGGAAAAACTGTAGAAATTCAAAAGGAACCATTTGTGGTTGTTGGTATAGTTTCACCAGCGGTAGAGTTTGAACCAACAATCAAAAACATGAATGATTACTACACATATAACCAGGATACTTCTGGAAAGGTATATGTGCCAACATCCGTGTGGCCACTATTATACCAATATGATGAGCCAGAAAATGTAATCTTACGTTCAAAAGATACAAATTCAATGACAACAATTGGTAAGCAAGCAGAAGAGATCTTAAATGTGACAGCGACTGGCAATAGCGATACGAGTTATAAGTCAGAAGATCTGATGAAGCAAGCCAAGCAAATTCAACAACTATCCCAAGCAACCAATACAATGTTGTTGTGGATTGCGGGTATCTCCTTACTTGTCGGTGGTATTGGTGTAATGAATATCATGTTAGTAAGCGTAACAGAAAGAACACGTGAAATTGGTTTAAAGAAAGCAATTGGAGCTCCTAAGAAATCGATTCTGATTCAATTCTTAACAGAAGCAGTCGTTCTTACATCGACTGGTGGTGTCATTGGAGTTATTTCAGGTGTTATCCTAGCATTCTTGATATCAAAGCTTAATGGTACACCGATAGCCATTAGCGTCGAAGCTTCTATCTTCGCAGTATTATTCTCTATGTTAATTGGTATTGTGTTTGGTATCTTACCATCCTACAAGGCCGCAAACTTAAATCCTATCGACGCATTACGCCGTGAGTGAGTGGTTGATGATGATATCATCAATCACTTTTTTGATGCGAAAAATGGATGAGAATGATATCATAATAAAAATGTCGACAGCAGGAGGACGTATGAAATTTTTATTTGCCCCCGATTCATTCAAAGGTACGATGAGTGCTATCAATATTAATCGCTTGTTAAGACATGCGACTCATCGTGTACTTGGAAGTGTGGAATATATCGATGTAACAATGGCAGATGGTGGAGAAGGTACAGTGGAAACTGTTACTCGTAATCTGCGTGGTTCCATTATGTATGTACCAATACATGGGCCATACATGAAACGAAGAGAAGCTAAATTTGGTTTAGTGAATCAAAAAGAAGCAATCCTAGAAGTTGCGGAAGCAGTGGGTTTAGCATTGGTTCCACAAGAGAAACGTGATCCTCGTTACACTTCATCCTATGGTGTAGGTGAGTTAATTGCGCATATTCTTGATGATGGAATTCGTGATATTAAAATTGCGATTGGTGGAACATCCACAAATGATGGTGGTATCGGCGCCATGCAAGCGTTAGGTGTACGCTTTTTAGATAAAGGTGGTAATGAAGTAAAAGGGATTGGCGATAGTCTAAAAGATATCGTAACAATCGATACTTCACGTATGAACCCATT
Organism: uncultured Solobacterium sp.; assembly: GCA_937910655.1. GTDB lineage: Bacteria > Bacillota_I > Bacilli_A > Erysipelotrichales > Erysipelotrichaceae > Bulleidia. The sequence continues at coordinate 1,021 of CALEMV010000096.1, read as the reverse complement.
AGTTCAAGAAGCTAAGTTTACAATCATGTGTGATGTGGATAATCCTTTATGTGGTCCAAATGGCGCAACAATGTGCTATGGAAAACAAAAAGGAGGTACGCCAGAAATACTAGACGAACTTGAAAAGGGAATGGAAAATTACCGTCAGGTTTTACTAAAAACATTTGGGAAAGATGTAAATGAAATTCCTGGCTCAGGTGCAGCAGGTGGTATGGGTGCAGCCTTCTCATTATTCTTGATTGGTGAGATGAAGTCGGGTATTGAAGTTGTAATGGATTTAATGAACTTTGATCAGATGCTAGATGGTGTAGATTATGTTATCAGCGGTGAAGGAAGAGCAGATTCACAAACACTACATGGTAAAGTGCTCTATGGAATTGGTAAACGCTGTAAAAAGAGAAATATCCCAGTTATCGCAATCTGTGGTTGTCTTGGGGATGGCTATGAAGCATTATATGACCATGGTATTACAAAGTTCTATGCAACAACAGATAAAGAGCTATGTGAAAAACAAATTCTAGCTAATGCGAATGATAACTTTATGAAGACAGCTGTTCGTATGTTTGAAGATATCAAAAATGGAAATATTTCTTAGTTGAAAGCCATCGTAAATGATATGATTTATATAGAGAAAAGTTTCATGGAGGATAATTGATATGATTTTAAAAGTTGTACGTGAAAAGGAAACGAAATACTATGTTCCTACACAGATTCAAGCAATGACAGTTTCAGCTGTATACAATTCAGATGATATGTATGATGTGACATTTATTGTAAATGGAGTTTCTGAACCAGTAAGAACTTTCCCATCTAAAGAAGATGCGGAAGAATTCTTAGTACGTTTAGATACATTGTATTGTTCACATAATCCTGAAGTTCATATTGTGAATTTGAATACCCTATAATATTTTAGAGAATAGTATTCGTAAAAGAATTAAGTAAACAAAAGCACTTCAAGACGAAGTGCTTTTATTCAACTGCATGCATGAATGTTTTGTGGAACTTCATTGGATTGTTTTTT
>CALEMV010000095.1 GCA_937910655.1 uncultured Solobacterium sp. | reverse complement strand
GTTATAAAGTGAAACTCTTAGATATGTGCGTTGAAAATGCTAAAAAACAATTAGACCTTAAGTTCAATGCGGTCGCAAGACAAGATACATTAACAGAACAAGCTGTATCACAGCTTTGTGAAATTGCAAAACATCCGATGAATCGTGTTGAGTTATTTGATAACTCTCATATTAGTGGGGCTTTTACAGTTGCCTCATGTGTTGTATATGAAGATGGATATCCAGATCGTAAGAGTTATCGCTTATATAAGCTACATACAGGGAATTCTGATGTGGATTCAATGAAGGAAGTTATCTATCGCCGTTATTTCCGTATGCTAAAAGAAGGGACTAGAATGCCAGATGGTATTATTGTTGATGGTGGTAGAACACAGATTGACGCAGCAAAGGAAATTCTGGATTCCCTTGATTTATCAGATACAATTAAATTAATGGGTTTGGTAAAAGATGATAAGCATAGTACGAATGCATTAATGGATACAAACGGGGATACTTTTGAAATCAATAAAGATTCAGGATTATTCTTCTTACTAACACGTATGCAGGATGAAGTTCACCGTGTTGCGATTACGTATCATCGAAAGCTGCGCACAAAGGCACAGACTAAATCTGTTTTAGATGAGATTTCTGGTGTTGGTCCAAAACGCAAGAAGTTATTACTAAAAGAATTTGGTAACTTTACAAATCTAAAAGCCGCAACAGTTGAAGATATTGCAAAAGTTGTACCTTTAGAAGTAGCAAAAGCTGTATATGATGCATTGCATCAAGCATATGAAAATACCGATGCATAAAACACATCGGTATTCGTTTTATTTGGTGAATATACGTTTGAAGACTTCACTATTACCACGTCTTACAAACTCACGTTTACCAGCTGTTAGGTAACCTTTAAGGCCTTGTAAGTCCTCATCTTGACGATAAGTTAGAATGATAGAAACAACGATAGGAAGAAGAATCTTAATGAGTTGCTTCTGAATTTTCTTCTTTACTTTATTTTGCTCATCGATTGCGTTTGAAACGTATTGTAAATGATCAACTTTAGCTTTAATCACTTGAATATTAACATTAGTAGTCTTTATTAATTTTTGGAAGTTCATCATTTTTAATAAAAATATGGTGAGATAACATATAAGAAATGCGCATGCGGCATATAAGAAATACATGTTGTAGGGATAAATATTCATAGAAATACGCTCCTTAATGGTATTTTAACATGTTTATCTCTTTTACGTATGACAAAGATTCATTATAATAGTTACAACGGTGAACGAAATGTCAAAAGATATTATATTGGTGAGTGACTCTCATAGACAAACGGAATGTTTAAAAGAGATTCGTGAGATGTATCCAAATGCGTATGCATACTTACATGCGGGTGATAGTGAGCTACCCAAGCAGTTAACAGAGGGATATGCATGTGTACAAGGTAATTGTGATTACTATGGGGATTATGAGACTGAACTTGTTTGTGAAGTAGAAGATCATCGCATCTTATTAGTGCATGGTCATCATGATATTGGATATGGTTCGTTATTTGGTCTAGTACGACATGCAAGAGAGCGTGGTTGTGATATTGTATGCTTTGGACACACACATGTTCCATTTGATGAGCAGTTTGAAGAGGTGCATTTATTTAACCCTGGTTCACTTAGCTATAACCGTGACGGTTCTAAGCCGTCGTATATGATTTTACATTTTGATGGAAAACAAGTATCTGCAGAATTAAAACGATATAAAATGTAAATTTAATCTTGAAAACTGATAGATATTTTGATATATTATTTGTGCTGTCCTCGTAGCTCAGCTGGATAGAGCTCACGCCTTCTAAGCGTGTGGTCAAGAGTTCGAATCTCTTCGAGGACGCCATATAGAAAAGATACCGTCGGCAATCAGTCGGCGGTTTCTTTCGTTTAGGAGGCTATATGACAAATTACTATGATGAAATCCTTACGGAGATAGAAAATCTAATCAAAGAGGGTAAATATGGTGATGCGAATTTCTTAGTTCAAAAAGAGCTAAACATGCCATACATTCCAGTTGAAGTTGAACAAAAATTGAAAAGTTTTAAAAGAGAATTGAACTATCATCTCAGTGATGAAAAAGAAATACGAGAAGATAGTTTGGATTCGCTATTAAGAAAACTTAAGGGGAAACCAAAGTCACAGCTTGCGGCGGCAAGTATACTTATAACACGTAATCTTAGAGAATGTCTGCTAGAGATTAAGGACTACTTGTCAAAAGATCCTTGTCCAGAAGCAGCTGCGTTATTAATTGAAGGTTTAGCTGAACAAGAAATATCTGATGAGTTTACACTCATTAAGAATGGGGTAGAATACACATTCTGGTCAGATGATATTGTTCTGATACATAAGAGTGAAGGTTTCTTGAAAGCACAATCTTATCTAAAAGATTGGTTAGAGAATGATCACCCAGATTTCTATGAAATGGCTAAAACATTACTGATTCATGAGGTATATGTATTCTTGCCATTATCATACGAGGAAGATGAAGCAGAAGAATTAGCACTTACAATGTTGAAACAAGTATCCGATATGATGGATGAAGGAGAAATCTATCAAAAAGTCTCTAAACAACTTGCATATGCGAAAACATTGCATTGACTTTCGAGCCTAAACTTTGTAGGATATTAGCAGGCATAGTGGCTGAGTGCTAAAATCGACCGTAATATAGTAAAAACATAGCCGAAATATTGTATCTTTGGTATAATATGCAAGCAATAAAAAAGCGAAAAGGAGTTAATAAGATGTCAAATTGGACACTCAAAGAAAAATCAGTTGGAGATTTAACAGTTAAAATTGAAGGTAAAGAATGGACAGATGCAGTAAAGAAGGCATTCAATAAGATTGCTAAGAATGTATCTATCAATGGTTTCCGTAAGGGACAGGCGCCTAAGGCTTTAATCGAAAAGCGTGTTTCTGATAACGAAAGATTCATCACAGCTGTAGATGATAACGCAAACGTATGGATGCGTGCAGCATTAGAAGCTGAAAAATTAGTACCTATTAGCCAACCACAGTTGGATATCAAGTCAATCGACGCAAATGGTGTTGAATTAGTATTTACATTTGCAGTAATGCCTGAAGTTAAGTTAGGCGATTATAAGGGATTAGAATACAATCTTGATGAAGTTGCTGTAAGCGATGAAGAAGTTGAGGCTGAATTAAACCGTATGCGCGAGCAGTATGCAGAAGTTCAGACTAAGGATGGTGCTGCTGCTGAAGGCGATACAGTAAATATTGACTATGAAGGATTCAAGGATGGTGTTGCATTTGATGGTGGCAAGGGCACTAACTATGACTTAGTATTAGGTTCCCATTCCTTCATCCCTGGATTTGAAGAACAGTTAGTTGGTGTTAAGGCTGGTGAAGAAAAGGAATTAAATCTTACATTCCCAGAGAATTACCATGCTGAAGATTTAAAGGGCGCAGCTGTTGTATTCAAAGTTAAGGTTAACGAAGTTAAGACTAAGGTATTACCAGAAGTTAACGATGACTTTGCAAAGGATGTTAATGCTGCAGGTGTTGAAACAGTCGCTGACTTAAAGAACATGATTCGTACACGTATCGAAGATGGTAAGAAGTCTCAGGCTGAAAACAAGGCTGATACAGCACTAATGGATAAGTTAGTTGAAAATGCAGAAATTGACTTACCAGAAGTTCTTGTTGAAGAAGAAGTTAATAATCAGATTCAACAGTTAGCACAGCAGATTTCTCAGTATGGTATGAACTTCAACCAATATTTATCCATGATGGGCAAGAAGATTGAAGATGTTCGTGCTGAATATACAGATAACGCTACTAAGACAGCGAAGTTAAGATTGATTCTTGAAGAGATCGCTAAGGTTGAAGGTTTAGAGCCAACTGAAGAAGATCTTGAAAATGAATATAACAACATTGCTGCACAGTACAATATGCCAGTTGATCAAGTGAAGGCATATATCAGTGTTGATATGTTGAAGCGTGATGTACGTAACGAAAAGGCTTATGCATTTGTTAAGGAAAACGCTGCTGGTGGCAAGAAGCCTACAAAGAAGCCTGCTAAGAAGACAACAAAGAAGGCAGAGAAGGCTGAAGTTACTGAAGAAAAGCCAGTAAAGAAGACAACACGTAAAAAGAAGAGCGAAGTAGAAGAATCTGCTGAGTAATTCATTTACAATATAGATTGTTAATAAGACGCTGCTCGCGTCTTATTTTCAAAAGTGATTCAGGAGGTATGAATATGAGCGAAATAGTGAATGTTCGTGTACCTGTCGTATGTACTAGAGGAATCGTCGTATTCCCTGGACATGATGTAATGATTGAAGTAGGAAGACCAAAATCAATCAATGCCGTGAATGAGGCAGGTGCCTCATACGACAGTATGGTTTGGCTTGTTTGTCAGAATGATATTATGGTAGACAATCCAACAGAGAAGGATTTATATACAGTCGGAACAATTGCCAAGATCAAAGTAGTTCGTAAGAAGGAAGGCTTCATGCGTGTGACTTTTACTGGTATGCGTCGTGCAAAGCTTGCAAAACTTTACGATAGTAAAGACTGCATGTATGCGGATGTCATTCCATTAACCGATTCTTATGGTGATAAGAGCGAAGAATACGCATTGGTGAAGAAGGTAGTAGATAAACTAGAAGGAATGACTCAGGTAGCTGCAGTATTCCCACCGGAAGTTGTGCAACAACTTTCTCTTGGTGTAAATGCGGAATCCTTAGGTGACCAGTTTGGACAGTATTTTAGTTTATTTGACCAAGCAACTCGTCAGCGTTTATTGGAAACAACAAACGTGAATGATCGTTTGATGTTAATTGTGGAAGAGTTAGAAAAGCAGCAACGTTATTCTGAACTTGAAACAGTGATTAATGATCGTGTGAAGGAACGTATTGATGATGGTCAAAAGGAATACTATCTTCGTGAAAAGTTAAAGGCAATCAAAGAAGAACTTGGTGATGTATCTAATATGACAGATGATGTTGCTGAGTTACGTGAAAAGATTGAAAAGAATCCTTATCCAGAACACGTGAAGCAAAAAGCACGTGAAGAGTTACGTAAGTATGAGATGCTTCCTCCAGGTAGTGGAGAAGCAAGTGTTTCTCGTAACTACTTAGACTGGTTGTTAACAGTTCCGTGGTGGCAAACTACAGAAGATATTGAAGATTTAAAGGCTGTACGTAATGTCCTTGATGAAGACCATTATGGTTTAGAAAAAATCAAGGATCGTATTATGGAATACTTAGCTGTAAAACAGATGACACAATCTCTTAGCAGCCCTATTCTATGCTTAGTAGGTCCTCCAGGTGTGGGTAAGACTTCTTTAGCGAAGTCTATTGCACGTGCGTTAGATCGCAAATTTGTAAAGATGTCGGTTGGTGGTGTACGTGACGAAGCTGAAATTCGTGGTCATCGTCGTACATACCTTGGTTCTATGCCAGGGCGCATCATTCAAGGAATGAAGCGTGCTGAGGTATTAAATCCAGTATTCTTAATTGATGAATTAGATAAGATGGGTGCTGACTACAAGGGTGATCCTAGTGATGCAATGCTTGAAGTCCTTGATCCAGAACAGAATGCAGTATTCTCTGATCACTACTTGGAAGAACCTTATGATTTATCTAAAGTTATGTTTATCGCAACTGCAAACTACTTAGAAAATATTCCTGGTCCTTTACGTGATCGTTTAGAAATTATTGATTTATCATCATATACCGAACTTGAAAAGGTAAGTATTGCAAAGGATTATTTAGTGCCTAAGCAATTAAAGAATAATGGTTTAAAACCTGCACAGTTTAAGCTAAAAGATGCAGAAATTCTATACTTGATTCGTCATTACACTCGTGAAGCTGGTGTTCGTCAATTAGAGAGAATTATTGCGTCATTATGCCGTAAGACTGTTCTTGCGATTTTACGTGATCAAAAGAAATCTATTACCGTGACTAAGAAACTCATTGGCGAATGGTTAGGTAAGATTAAGTTTGAATATGGTAATAAAGAAAAGAAGAATCAAATTGGTTGCGTAACTGGTCTTGCCTATACACAGTTTGGTGGCGATGTACTTCAGATTGAAGTAAACCACTTCGAAGGTAAAGGTAGACTTGTTATTACGGGTCAATTAGGAGATGTTATGAAGGAAAGTGCATCTATTGCGCTTGACTATGTAAAGGCTCATGCGAAAGAGTTAAATATTGACCCTAAATTCTTTGATTCCAATGACATTCATATTCATGTGCCAGAAGGTGCTGTTCCAAAGGATGGACCTTCTGCTGGTGTTACTCTAACAACTGCGATTGTTTCTGCACTTACAGATACACCGGTCTATCGTGATATTGCGATGACTGGTGAAGTAACACTGCGTGGTAATGTATTACCAATTGGTGGCTTAAGAGAGAAGTCGTTAGCTGCACACCGTGTTGGTATTAAGAAAGTCTTGATTCCTAAGAATAACGTACGTGATTTAGATGATGTACCAGAAACAGTAAAGAAGGCTATTACATTTATTCCTGTCGAGACTGTTTCACAAGTACTTAAGGAAGCGTTGGTGCGCTGATGCAGTACCATGATGCATTCCTGCTAAAGACAGCAGCGTTAGAGACACAGTGGCCTGTGAGTGATTTACCTGAAATTATCTTTGTAGGAAGATCGAATGCAGGAAAAAGTACACTTATTAATGGCTTAGTGAATCGTAAAAACTTAGCATACTCTGGTAAGACACCAGGTAAGACAAGACTTTTAAATTTCTTCTCTGTCGATAACAAGGTTGTATTTACGGATGCACCTGGGTATGGTTATGCGACAAGTGATCGTCAAAGTGCTTTGGCATTCGCTAAGTTAATTGATCCATATTTTGCAAAAAGAGATCAGTTAAAAGCAATGATTATTGTATTGGATGCAAGAAGAGTTCCAAGCAATGATGATATTCAGATGGTTGAATATGGTAAAGAATCACATTTGGCTATCTTTGTAGTATGCACGAAAATTGATAAACTATCAAGAAGTCAAATGCTGCAGAATTTAAAGAAGATTTCTGCAACTCTTGGTATTCAAGAGAATGCATTAATTCCAGTCAACTCTGAGAAAAAACAAGGTTTAGATGTTGTTTGGGAAAAGATAGATCAACTTATAGCACAATAAGATGGTTTCTACTTCGGTAGATACCATCTTTTTATTTTGCCCATGTAAAAGCGTAATATGCTAAAATAGGATAGAGATATTAGAGGTATCCTATGAAGATTATGATAGCGACAGGGGGAACTGGTGGTCATATTAACCCTGCACTAGATTTAGCACATATATTGAAACTACGTAATCCAGAAAATGAAGTTATTTTTGTGG
>CALEMV010000094.1 GCA_937910655.1 uncultured Solobacterium sp. | reverse complement strand
GGGCTCGGAGATGTGTATAAGAGACAGATATACTACTATTCTGCCTTTAAATCTCTTGCCATTAGATCTCTCATTGCATCTAATGGAGCTTTTCCTTCATATAGTACTGCATATACTTCATTTGTGATTGGCATTGAAATGTTACGTTTCTTCGCCTCTTCATAAACAACTTTACATGCAAATACACCTTCTACAGTCTTCTTATTTTCTTCCCAGAACTTCTTTGCACCTTTATCTAGACCAATCTGATAACCAGCCATAAAATTACGAGAATGACGTGATGTACAAGTAACAATCAAATCACCAACACCATCAAGACCTAAGTAAGTTTCTTGTTTACCACCTAAAGCAACACCATAACGAGTCATCTCCGCAAGGCCACGTGTCATAAGACCTGCTCTTGCGTTATCACCCTGTCCACTACCTTCTAAGATACCACTAGCAATTGCCATAACATTTTTGATGGCAACTCCAATTTCTGCACCGATTACATCAGAGTTACGATATACACGGAAGTATTGGTTAGAGAATAAGTGCTGTACTGTCTTAGCAGCATCCTCATTATCACTTACCGCATTTACAGAAGTCATCAAGCGCTGAATGACTTCCTCAGCGTGAGATGGACCAATCAAGGATACGATAGCTGCACACTTTTCAGCTGGTACAATCTTAGAAATCACAACACTTAAACGCTCATGTGTAACTGGATGGAAGCCCTTTGCAACATTGATAATGATTGCTGGTTTTGTTAGATGTTGACTAGCTTTAGTAAGTACTTCCTCAAGTGCCATTGTTGGAACAGCAGCCAATACGACATCTGCATCTGCAACTACAGATAAATCTGTACTTGCATGAATATCATGGTTAATTTCTGTTTCAAAAAACTTAGTGTTGTGATGATTAACTTCAATATCTTCTACTTCACGTGGATCAATACCCCACATAATTACTTCTTGTTTGTTATCAGCTAAAACCTGAGCTAGGGCTGTACCCCAGCTACCTGTTCCTAGAACACATATTTTCATTCGGATACCTTCTTTCTAACAACAATACGAATTGGTGTACCACTAAAATCAAATGCTTGACGTAAGGAGTTCTCTAAGAAACGTTCATACGTAAAGTGCATCAGTCGTGGGTCATTACAGGAAAGTACAAATGTAGGTGGTTGAATTGATACCTGTGTACCGTAATACACACGGAAACGTTTTCCATTACGAGCCGGGGCTGGAGTTGTGATCTGTGTATCCGTAATCACTTCATTAAGGATATTTGTAGCGATACGACGGCAAGAATTTTCATATACCTGATCAACAACCGGAATATTTGTATCTACTCTTTGATGTGTTAAAGCACTTACAAATACGATAGGCGCATAACTTAAATATGCAAATTCAATACGAATACGTTCAATAAACGCATTCATAGTCTTATCGTCCTTTTCAACTGCATCCCACTTATTGACAACGATAACGATTGGCTTACCAGCTTCACATGCATATCCTGCAACATGCTTATCTTGTTCACGTATACCTGCTTCTCCATCAATGACAAACAATGCCACATCACAACGTTCAATCGCAGTCATCGCTCTTAATACTGAGTATTTTTCAACTGATTCATATACTTTACCACGCTTACGAATACCAGCAGTATCGACGATGACATATGGCTTGCCTTCATATACAAATGGTGTATCAACCGCATCACGTGTCGTACCTTGTACGTTAGAAACGATGGAACGCTTTTCTTTTAGAATTGCATTTACAAGTGATGACTTACCAACGTTTGGTTCACCAATAACTGCGATATGAATACCTGTATGTTTGTCTTCTTTATCTTCTTCAGGCATTAAGCGTAAACATTCATCTAGCACATCACCAATACCAATTCCATGTACACCAGATACGGCAATTGGATCACCTAAACCAAGATTATAGAACTCATAGATATTCATCATACGAGTTGAATCATCAATCATATTCACTGCTAGTACAACTGGTTTTGTCTGTTTCTGTAAGATACCTGCAATATACGAATCATCATCAGTCAAACCCATCTTACCGTTTACTACAAATAGAATGACATCTGCTTCATTCATCGCAATTTGTACTTGTGCACGAATCTCTTCTTGATATGGTTGATCAGCTAACTGGATACCACCAGTATCAATTAATTGAAATTTCTTACCAGTCCATTCACCAGTTGTATAAATACGGTCACGTGTAACACCTGGAAAATCTTCTACGATGGATACACGAGACCCTGCAATACGATTAAAAATTGTTGATTTTCCAACATTAGGACGACCAACAATTGCGATTACTCCACTATGCATTACAAAACCTCCTTTTCAATAAAAGGCTTAGCAAGACTATAGATATATTCTGTCACTTCATCAATTGACATATCACTTGTGTCAATTTCAACCGCATCATCCGCCTTTTTAAGTGGCGAATTTTCACGCGTCATATCTTGTAAATCACGTTCAGCAATTTCCCTAGCGATTTCTTCAATACTACCAGTCGGAATATTCTTAGCAATATTCTGATCATACCTACGCTTTGCACGGGCCATTGGAGTAGCTGTCATATAGATTTTTACTTCCGCATCTTTTAAAACAACAGTTCCAATATCACGGCCATCCATGATAAAGCCCTTTTCCTTTGCCATTTCCTGTTGGCGCTCTACAAGCATACGGCGTACATTTGCTAATTTAGATACAAGACTAGCAGCTAAACTTATCTCATTTGTTCGAATCTTATCGGATACATCTTCTCCATCTAAGAAAATAGAACCATCCGTTGCTAACTGAATCTTAGTATTCTCTAGCATCTTACATACAGCTTCTTCATCTTCTAAACTAATATGATTTTGTAAAGCTTTATATGCTGTGCTACGATACATCGCACCTGTATCTAAATGTACATAATTTAATTTCTTTGCTAGACACTTGGCAATGGTACTTTTTCCAGCTGCTCCAGGTCCATCAATCGCAATATTTATCTTCATCTTATGCCCTACCACTATTCATTACAATGCCATAAACTGCTAGTAATAATAAGATTACAAGCAATAGAATTAGCACAACAACCACAATGTTTAACACATGGTTTGTATACTGCATCTTCTCATTCACATCTGTTAGATTTGCTTCATAGTTATCCAATTGAACACGCATCTGCGTTGTTTCATTCAATAGACGTTGATTTGTGCTTTCATAATTCTCCGTCTTTCTTGGAAACATCGCAAACGCATCATCATTATTAGTTATCTTACTTATTTGCTGCTCACTACGTGGTTCTTGTGGATTCATTAAATCACCAAATGCATCACTAAACTGCGCAGTATTTTCAAGCGGTGGAAAACTAGTTGTATTCTGACTCATATAGTCTCTAGAATCCATATGACTAACACGTGGTGTAAAAGCAGGAATCTCAGGAAGAGAATTTTCTGGATTAGATCTCTTCTCGTTCATTAGATTCTTTACTTCTGCCATGATATCTTCTTTTGTAAGACTCATCGGATCATTAATATGGTTGTTATCACCTGTATAAGGTACATCAAACAGATTATCCTGCTTTGATGGAGTTACAGGTTTTGCAGGTTGAGATGTACGTTGTTTGTTTGATGACATAAATGGAATGTCAGTTGTACCTGTACTATTAGAATATGGCTTTTTGACAGGTGCTTTACGCGCTTCTTGAATCTTCTTATTCGCAATAGAATCACCCTTTATCTTACGTAAGATATCCATGGATGTATTTTCTAAAGAAGAGTTTCCCTGTTCGATATTATATTGTTTAACTTCACGAATATACTGATCTAGATAGTCATTGTCATATCCCGCTAAGTCATTTACAGTCGTAAAAGCACCAGCCTCAAAGTTTGCCAATGTTGGTGCTGGTTCTTCATGTTCAAAAGAAGTGACTGGTTCAGAAATCACTGGTTTAGCAGGTTCTACATCTTTGATTGGAGCACTTACACGGCGGTGAACACCTTCGTTAGCACTCTCTGTATAATCTCCACTTCTATGGAAATTATTCGCATCAATCTGATTCAATCTCTTTTGAAAACGAGATAATTCCTTGGTTGTTGTTACGTCGTTACTATCTAAATCTTGCGCAATTTTCTCGCGCAAATCTTTATATTTCTTAATACGTGATAATTCAGCCATATGTACATCTCCCAATAAACAGAAATATTATACCATATCCGTATTTATTTCACTTACTCGCTTGGACATTTTTATCATTTACACACGAAAAAAGGCGTATTCCTACGCCTTTTCACTGAATTTTCAAATTAATGTAAAAAACCTGAGATACGCTTGTACAGTAGTCTAGTGATGACACTTACAACAAAGCCCTTGATTAAGTTAAATGGTAATACACAAACAAAGAGCAATCCCCATACACTCTTAATAAATGGGAAAATTGCAGCACCCATCTTAACAAACGCATCAATAGGCATTCCATATAGTGTTGAATAGAACGGTAATAGCACAAAATAATTCGCTAGAATACCAACAGCAGCCATTACAAGTGTACCCACTACCATACCAATTAAAGCATTTCTCTTAGACTTCTGCTTACGGTAAATAATCGCAGCTGGCACAGTAAATGCAACACCGATAATAAAGTTTGCAAGTTCACCTACAAACATCGTCTGTGTAGGCTTAAATAATAACTTCAAGATGATTTTGATTGCTTCAATCAGAACTGCTGCCCATGGTCCAAACGCAAATCCACCAATCAATACACTGACTTCACTAAAATCTAACTTGTAAAAGTTAGGCGCGATAAATAGTAACGGAAAATCAAACAGCATCAGCACAAACGCTACTGCACTGAGGACCGCTACATTCGCAATAAATTTTGTTGTTAAAACTTTCTTACTTCCTGACATGGTTTCATCTCCTCGCCTCAAAATAAAAGAGGCTATCTAAGATAACACCTCGGGTAGAAATTGATGATGAAAAAACTTTTACTCTTCCATCCAGACTTTACTGTCGCCATCGGAATTGCACCGATTCAACCTTTCGGTTCGCGGGGTATACCGCCGGTCGGGAATTGCACCCTGCCCTGAGTTTTATCTTCTTTAGTATATACCAGTTTACTTACACTTACCAGTAAAAAGAAAGAAGGATTTCTCCTCCTTAGATATTTAATAATGTTTTTAGCATTTCCACTGTACTTTGCATTGTCAATGGAATATAGAAATATGCTGTACAAATAAATCCTGCAACCACAATCATCAGGACAATCATCTGCGCACTTGTCGCAAATGGTGCAGACTTTATATAGGCCTGAATACGCAGATATATACCAGCCACCATACCAAGAGTTCCCAGCAAGAATCCAACTAACATAGACTTAGATAACAATAGAATCGCCAGAATATAAATCACTGTTGGAAGTAAACTTGCGATAGAAGTTAATGACGCAAGTTGATGACGATAGTTATAAGATACCTTGATATTCGCAATCAAACCACTGATTACCAAATAGATTCCTTCAAATAGAATGAATAAGAATGCTAATTTTAATGCCATGATGAATGTATCGCTAAAATTCATTCTCGTAAATCCAAATGGTGAAAGATTAATATAACTAGCAAAGATTGTAGATAAGAAGTACGCAAACGCAATCCAATGGATTGTATTACGAATCACAACTCCTATAAACATCATAAAATCATCTTGATTCTTCGCTAGACGATCAATCGCATACGCTGGGAATAATAGTCTTGTTAGTGCATCTGTCTTTGCAGTACTAATATCTCTATCTGCTTCCGCAATCAATCTTTCTTTTCGCGTCATCTTGATAGGCTTAGACATTTCTACTACAGTTGTTTCTTTTCTATCTGCTGCTTTGGTTTTCGAAGTTTGAAGCGCCGCCTTCTGTTTTTCTAAGCGTTCTTCTTTACTCTTTTGAAAATCATCTTTCAGCGATGCATATTTTTCTTGTAATAGTTGCCATGCATGCTGAGAAGATTCTTTTGCCTTATTACCAGCATCTGATAAGAAAGATTTCATCTTTCCACCTACATCGCCAAGTGCATTTTTTGCTTTATTAAAATTCTCATCAAATTTGATATCTTCAACAAACTTCTGAGGAATCAATTGATTAACAACTGATTCTGACTTAGATAATTTCTCACTTTTATAAATTGCATGTTGTTGAAACGGTCTATGACGATACTGCACAACACGCTGACGATAGCTAATAGGAGTATTTATTCCTGTCTCTTATACACATCTGACGCTGCCGACGAGCG
>CALEMV010000093.1 GCA_937910655.1 uncultured Solobacterium sp. | reverse complement strand
ATTTCATATAATATCTGAAGTTTATTCGTAAGCCTTCTCCTGTACAATATTTTCCAAAAGTAGATTCTGGCATATCGATACCAATTCTGATCTGTCTCTTACTAAATTTTTCATTTCTTTCTTCAGCAAGCTTTCTTGCGTCATCCAGCATATAATTCCATGCAAGAACATCTTCTCGGAATACAAGATTTTTCATACCTTTCCCTCCTTCCAAAATATCTAGGAAACACCAAAAAAGGTGCTTACAATTATTACTGTAAACACCTTTTTCAATATATGGCGCCTTAAACAGGGCTCGAACCTGTGACCTAGCGGTTAACAGCCGCTCGCTCTGCCGACTGAGCTATTAAGGCACGTGACTATATTACCATTTCTATATAATCATCGCAACACCTTTTTTCATTATTTGCAGAAAAGTTATTCTTAAATATTTGAAATTATTTATTGACTGACGGTCAAACAGGTGTTAGTATATGATTGTACAGTCAGAAGACTATAAGGAGGAACTTATATGGGTCTCATTTCTACTGCTTTATTATCCGCTAGTTCAACACTTAGCGATTCTTGGAAAGAGTATTTCTATTGTGATGCTATTCCAGCTGATGTATTTGTTGTAAAAGGTGTTAAGAGAAACTCTGGAGGATTCTTCAGTGGCAATAACGGAAGCGACAACATTATTACTGACGGTTCAATTATTGCGGTTGCTGATGGTCAAGCAATGATTATCGTTGAACAAGGACAAATCGTAGATATTTGTGCTGAACCTGGTGAATTCAAATATGACTCATCAACACAACCATCTATATTTACAGGTAGCCTTGGTGAAGGTGTTAAGAGAATGTTTGAAGAATTCGGTCGCCGCTTTACATTTGGCGGAACACCAGCCACAGATCAACGTATCTACTATGTAAACACAAAGGAATTAGTTGGCGTGAAGTATGGTACTCCTGCCCCAATTCCATTTAGAGTTGTTGATGCTCGTGCAGGTATCGATATCGATGTATCAATGAAGTGCTTTGGTGAATACAGCATACGTGTATGTGATCCGGTATTATTCTATACAAATGTTTGTGGAAATGTATCACATAGTTACAAGTTAAGTGATCTTAGTGATCAGCTACGTACAGAGTTACTCACTGCTTTACAACCAGCATTTGGTAAGTTAAGCGAACAAGGTATTCGTTATTCTCAGATTCCAGCTCATACAGCTGAGTTAGCTGATGCTCTTAATGAAGAACTCAGCAGTAAGTGGAGAGAAAAGCGTGGTATCGAAATCGTAAACTTCGGCGTATCCTCTATCAAGGCCGATGAAGCTGATGAAGAAATGCTCAAGCAAATGCAACGTAATGCTGCATACACAGACGCAAACTTAGCTGCTGCTACACTTGTTGGTGCACAAGCACAAGCAATGCAAGATGCTGCTAAGAATGCTAATGGCGCTGCGATGGGCTTCATGGGAATGAATGCTGCACAAAGTGCTGGTGGTGTAAATGCTAACGCACTTTACCAAGCAGGTCAGGCTCAAAAGGCTGCTAACAGCGGTGACAAGTGGTTCTGCCCAGAATGTGGTAATGAGAATCATTCAAACTTCTGCGCTAATTGCGGAACAAAGAAACCTGAATAAACAATCAAAACGATAAGAACCCGTTCTATCGGGTTCTTTTTCTCAATTGAAAGGGGAATATTATGGCAAATAACGCATTAACAAATTTCCAATGTCCAAATTGTAATGGTCCTCTTACCTTTGACCCAGGGCTGCAAAAACTAAAATGTGGTAACTGTGGAAGCACTTTTGCTCCTGCCGAAATCGAAGAACACTATGACAAACAAGTAGCTCTTTCTGTTGAAGAAGGACAAAAAGAGTATAGCGCTGAAGACACGCTACAATGGAGCGAAGAAGATGCACAAAACTTGCGTGCATACAACTGCCCTTCTTGCGGAGCACAGTTGATCGCAGACAAGAATACTGCTGCAACAAGTTGCCCATACTGTGGCAATCCTACGATTGTTCCAGCACAGTTTAGTGGTGCATTAAAACCAGACTATGTGATTCCGTTCAAGATGAATAAGGATGAGGCTATTAAGAAGTTATCAGACTTCTATGGTGGAAAACCACTATTGCCAGATGCCTTCAAGGAACGTAACCATATCGAAGATATCAAAGGTGTATATGTACCCTTCTGGCTCTATGATGGTACAGCGG
>CALEMV010000092.1 GCA_937910655.1 uncultured Solobacterium sp. | reverse complement strand
AAAATGGAATAGGTACTGCTAATGTTAGGAAGGTTACTATTATTATCGATGAAATATTAAAAATCATATCAAATTACTTTAATGTGGAGATTGATGAAAAGTCTTTGGTATATTTCAGACTCATCAGTCACTTAAAGTACTTTGCAAGAAATATTGTTACACATCATAAATTTGGAAGTGATGATAAGAATGAAACACTGTTGAAAATGTTAAAGGAAGCATATAAGGATGCGTACCTGTGTGCTATAAATATCAAACAATTTATTCATGCAAAATATGATGTAGAAATAGGTAATGAGGAATTAACGTATCTAATAATTCATATTCAAAGGTCAATATCATGAAAGGGGGATCAATATGAATGAGAATCAAAAATTAGCACAATTTATTTTGGAAAATGTTGGAGGAAAGGAGAATGTAGAGTCTGCTACACACTGCATGACACGATTACGCTTAAAGTTAAAAGATAATTCAAAAGCGAATCGTGCAAATCTAGATAATCATCCAGGTATTATTTCTACTCAGGTTGCAGAAGGAAAATTACAGGTGATTATTGGAACACAAGTAGGAGATGTATACGAAGAGTTTATTAAACTTGTACATGTGGTAGAAGAAACTTCGAAAGAAGAAACAAAAGATAAAAATATTTTGAATCGTTTTGCGGCACTAATTACAAAAATTGTAGTCCCATCATTAGGTGTTTTATGTGCTTGTGGAATTATTGCAGGTGTTAATTCAATTCTATTATCAACAGGGGTTATCACAAGTGGGGATGGTACAAACATTCTATTATCTAACTTAGGTAATGCATGTTTAACGTTCTTCCCAGTTATTTTAGGTTATACAAGTGCGACCGCATTTGGTATGGATCCATTTATCGGTATGATCCTGGGTGCATTTATGATTTATCCAGGCATGGCACAGTCGATTAATGCAGGTGATCCATTGTTTACACTATTTGCAGGTACACCTATAGAAATGCCTGTATTTAAGACTTTCTTAGGCATTCCAATTATCTTCCCTGCAACAGGATATACATCAACAGTTATTCCTATCATGATGGTTAACTTCTTGGCTTCTAAGATAGAAAAGATTTTAAAAGAAGTATTACCACGCGTAACAAGACAGTTTATGGTTCCTTTCTTTACAATTCTATTTGCGGGAATCGTAGGTGTATTATTAGTTGGACCAATCTCAATGATTATCCAAAATTTATTGCAAGCTGGATTAAATAGTTTGATTTCAACATCTAAGATTTTGGCATTTGCAGTAATTACATTAATTTATCAACCATTGGTTATTTTTGGTTTGCATTGGCCATTAATTACTTTAGGAATTATGGAATATGGCTCATTAGGAAATTCTCTTATTATAGCGTCAATCTTCCCAGCAAGCTTTGCACATATGGCAGCTTGTCTTGCGGTATTCCTAAAGAGTAAAGATATTAAGGTAAAGAATATAGCTTTCCCTGCATTCTTGAGTGCATGTTTCTGTATTATCGAGCCTTCGATTTATGGTGTTACATTACCAGTTAAGAAGCGCTTTGGTTTCTGTATGATTGGTGGATTAGTAGGTGGTTTAATCTTGGCTTTATCAAATTCCCCAATGTATGCGATTAGTATGGGCGTAACAGGTGTTATGTCATTTATTAATCCAAATGTTTCGGGTATTGGCGGACTAGTATGGGCGGTTATTGCATGTATTGCTGCAATGTTAGTAACATTTACTCTTACATTTGTTACATTTCAAGAAACAAAGGAAGTGAAATAAATGAGTTTTTCCCAAAGCGATAAAATATTTGGGTTGCTGTTTGGTTGTGCTTATGGTGACGCAATGGGAATGCCATCTGAAATGATGTGCCGCACAATATTGGATGAAACATTCCCTGATGGCATTCATGCATTATTACCATCTTCAAAGAATGATTTCTTCAAGCGGAAATTTAAAGCAGGTGAGGTGACAGATGATACTGTGAATACCTTGCTGGTATGTGATTCAATCATTGAAGATGGAAAATTTGATACGGAATTATACCTTCGTAAATTATTGCGATGGGCAGATGAAAATCCAGAAAAGAATGCTAGTCAGATTGGACCATCTACTGCAAAGGCTTTGGATTTATTACGTGCTGGTAAAAGTTATGTAGAGTCCGGGAAATACGGAACTACGAATGGCTCTGCTATGAAGGTTAGTCCGCTTGGAATTCTACATGATTATCATGATATCCAAGGTTTAGTAGATGATGTTTGTAAACTATGTTTGCCAACGCACAATACAAGTATTGCGATTGCAGGTGCTAGTGTTATCGCAACACTAGTTAGCTATGCTTTACGACATGGATATGATGAAGAAGAAATTTGGCCACTAGCGAAACTTGCAATTGAAGAGGGAATGAAACATGGAAACCAACTTCCATCACCATCGCTATCAAAGAGACTTGATTTAATTCGACAAGATATTAAGACTTTATCTGAGAAAGAGGTCCTTGAAAAGCTTGAGACAGTGTATGGTGTTGGCTTTGAGACTATTGAAACAATTCCGGCTGTACTTGCAATGATTATCCTAAGCAAAGGGAATCCAATGAAGTCTGCTCAATTATCAGCTAATATTGCTGGAGATAGTGATACGATTGGTTCTATATCCACTGCTATCTGTGGCGCATTTCATCCAGAATTTAATAGTTTAGATATCAAACACATTGAGGAAGTCAATGGAATCAATTTTAAAAAGTATGTAGATGGATTAGAAAGAGTATTCAAATAAACATAAAAAGGACTCCAATATGATATTGAAGTCCTTTTTAATGGTGCGGATAACAGGAATCGAACCTGCACTCCAAAGGAACTAGATCCTAAATCTAGCGCGTCTGCCAGTTCCGCCATATCCGCGTGCTAAATAATAATAGCAGAATAGTAAGACGATGAAAAGCATAAAATGATTAATTGTTTGATTGTGTGTTAATTAACTGGTTTACATAGTATGGAAATTGCTTTTCCCACCATGGCCAATCATGGCTGACGTCAAATCCCCAGTACTCAACATGAGCAGGAATATTCTTATATTTAAGTAGTTCTTCTAAGCGACGAGTATCCTCTAACATTGGGTGTTCCCAAGCACCCTGTCCACAACAGATGTATATCTGCTTTTGACGGTATTTTTCGACATATGGATGATCATAGTGCATACCGTTGATAAAGTCATTTGGGGAGTTTTGGTAGATGATTTCATTGCTGTAGGAGCCAAAGAATGGGTAAGTGCTATAGACTCCAGATAAGCAGATACATCCTGCAAATAAGTCTGGCATACGGAACAAGATATTTAATGCGTGGTAAGCACCTAGTGAGCAGCCAGTCGTATAAACTTTACTTTCTCTTTGGTTATGATATAAATCACGGAATAGTGGTAATAGTTCTTGGTGAATGTAATTGAAATATGCTTCATGCGCACTGATGCGATCATTGATGTTTTTCCATTCTGCAGACCATGATTCTCCATCAATAGAGTCACAGCATAACACCATGACTTTACCTTGGTCAATCTGGTAGGAAATAGATTGAATTAAGTTGCGGTTTTCATAGTCATAGAATCTTCCATCTTGGGATGGAAAGGCAAGTAGCACAATACCTGCATGACCAAAAACCTTGAATTCCATATCACGATTTAGATGGTAACTATAGCTCTTGTGGTAGTTTATCTGCATGTGGCTTCACTTCCTTTTCCGTCACAAAATCAACAAACTCATGTAGTTCTTTCATTGTTTTAAAGCGGGCAACGTAGAATTCATTACCCATAGCCGCATCTAACACTTGTGGCATTCTTTCATGCATGACGATGTTTGCGCCAAAGCGTTGGAATATTTCGAGGCCAGAATGTGCGTAGTGGCTACCATCACGTTTACCTACGTGCACACAGTGATAGATAGGGTGTGGGGATACGATATTTTGTACATGCATGCACATCTTTGCATAAATCATGTAGATATTTATGTCTTGTGAGTAGTTAATCATGTCTGTCATGTATCCACCTGGTGGACGCATGTTCACTTCGAGACCGATTAAATCACCTTTCTTACCAAGTCCTTCTTTATCTTCTGTCATACGGAAATACTCCGTATGGAAGAAACGTGAACGAAGGTTGAAGGCATGGATAAGTCGTTCACCCATCTGGTTAAGGTCTTTTGGTATTTCAATTTCATTCCAGAAGATACAGTCTGTCTTTCCATTTACAATTTCCATAACTGGGTTTGGGAATACGTGGCATGTACGGTAAATAATCTTATTGTTTTCATCTACGATGCCATCAAATGACAAGATGTATCCTGGGATATATTCTTCCATGATATATTCATGTGGTAGTTGAATTTTATAGAAGTCTTCAAGTTCGCTGTCATTACAAATCTTCCAAGTTGCGCTAGAACCTACACCATTGTTAGGCTTTACTACAACTGGATAACCCACTTTAGAAATAAACTCTTTACCAGCTTCTAAAGTGGATACGATATGATAGCGTGCGGTTGGCACATTTGCCTTGTGATAGTATGCTTTCATTTCAGACTTTAGCTTATAATGCACAACATCATCTGCTTTATCACCAGTGGTAATATTAAAATCCTGACGTAGTTTTGCGTCTTGAAATAACCAATACTCATTATTGGACTCTAACCAGTCAATCTTGCCATAACGATGTGCAAACCATGCGACAGCACGATATACCTCATCATAGTTCTCTAGAGAACTTACTTGATAGTAATCATCAAAAGCTGACTTTTGTACATCACTTAAAGAGTTATAATTTGCGTCACTGATTGCGAGAGAACGGCCACCTAATTGTTTCCAGGCAAGTGGGAATTGATAATACGTCTTAGGAAAATTAGGGGAGATAAAGATAAAGTTTTTTTGCATAATATTCACCTGCTTCGTGATGATTTTAGCATATTTTAGGGTATAAAGATGAAGAACCAGCATACTTTTTCGCTAGAAAGTCTATAATAGAAACAGGAGGTATTTAAAATGGGTGAACTATTATTACAATTACGAAGAGATAATATGAAGGCAATGAAGGAACATGACACTCTAACCAAGGGTGTGTTGAGCCTTGTGATTGCCGCAATTACACTTGCGGAGAAGGAAGCTGGTCATACGTTAGAGAAGAATGATGAGCTAGCGTATATTCAACGTGAGATTAAGCAGACAAATGAAACGATTGAGAGTATTCCTGAAAATCGTGAAGATTTAAAGGAAGAGGCTCAAAAGAAGTTGGTATTACTTTCTTCCTATTTACCAAAGCAGTTAACAGAAGAAGAGATTCATCAGATTATTGAAGGAATCTTACAAGAAAAGGGCTTAGAACCTCTTAAGCGTAATCAGGGTCCTGTGATGAGAGAGATTCTTGATAAGTATAAGGGTCAAACAGACGGTAAGACGGTTAACCGGATTCTTAGTACAATCTTGCATTAAAAAACAAGTAACTTTCGTTACTTGCGATTGTTTGGGTCAAAATTTGTAATCTGTCGAACAACTTCGGCAGCTAATGTAATACCCGCAACCGGTGGCACGAAGGCAGTGGAACCTGGAATACTCCATTTCACTGCTTTTTCTTGTTCTTCATCTGGATATTCAATCGGTTTGATAGGTGCTTCTGTTGAACAACAAACTTGTAAGTCTTTAATGTTACGTGCACGTAATTCATGGCGCATGACTTTTGCAAGTGGGTCATTTTTTGTGTCATAGATATCCATGATACGAACTCTTGTTGGATCAAAGCGATTGCCACAACCCATCGCAGAGATGATAGGAACACCTAAACTCTTCGCTGTTACAATAAGGTCAATTTTAGCGGTAACATTATCGATCGCATCGATAATATAGTCGTATTGGCTAAAATCAAATTGGCCTTTAGTTTCTGGTAAATAGAAGATAGGTAGAGAGTTCACAACCGTGTCTGGACTGATTGTGTGGATGCGCTCTTTCATTACGTCTACTTTGTATTGGTCGATGGTTGCGTCAGTTGCGATGAGTTGTCGGTTGATATTGGTGAGTGAAACTGTATCGTGGTCGACAATATCGATTTTACCAATTCCACTGCGTGCTAAAGCCTCAATGGCGTATCCACCAACTCCACCAACACCGAATACGATGACGTGTGCTTGTTGGATCTTATGTAGTGCGTCTCTTCCGATGACGCGTTGTGTTCTAGAAAAACGATTGATCATGTTTATACCTCGCAGTTTATTGTAACGTAAATTTGATATGGATGGAACGTATCTGCAGTGATTTATAAATTGGTGTAAAATAGTGGCGAGGTAAAAAATATGGCAAAAAAAGAAGTAAAGACAAATGTGATGCGTATTTTGGATACAGAAGGAATTACGTATCAGGAACATACCTATGATGTAAGTGATGATTTGATAGATGGCGTATCGGTTGCACAAAAGTGCGGAGAAGATCCAGAACAAGTCTTTAAGACACTAGTTACAAAAGGTGATGATGGAAATCATTATGTATTTGTAATTCCAGTAAAAGAGAAACTAGATTTAAAGGCTTGTGCACGTGCAGTTGGTGCAAAGAGTGTAGCGATGTTACCGCAGAAGGAACTGTTAAAGACAACTGGTTATGTCCATGGTGGATGTTCACCAATAGGGATGAAGAAATTATTTGTGACAGTTTATGATGAAACAATCGTATTGTTTGATACAATTCTTGTCTCAGGTGGTAAAGTGGGAACACAGATTGAAATTGCGCCTGATGATATTATCAAGATCACAGAAGGTAAAGTTGCAGGTTTAACACAATAAAGAAAAGCGGAGAACTTATTTGGTTTTCCACTTTTTTATGAGATATGTGATTAGAAATCCGAAGCTGTATCCACACATGTCGATGAAACAGTCACGTAATTCGGCAGATCTTCCAGGTGTAAAGTATTGAATGCCTTCATCGATTATCGGTGTTAACACCACCCATAGGATAATGATCATCTTTTGTTTGCGCTCTTGAATGGTATGTGAACTGATTGTAGATACCAAGATGCCAAGTAGAGCGTATTCGCTAAAGTGGGCAAATTTAC
Source organism: uncultured Solobacterium sp. (assembly GCA_937910655.1). Taxonomy (GTDB): domain Bacteria; phylum Bacillota_I; class Bacilli_A; order Erysipelotrichales; family Erysipelotrichaceae; genus Bulleidia. Next base: position 2,442 of record CALEMV010000092.1, on the reverse strand, counting down.
GAATGAGTGTATGGAATAATTGGAATGGTATGAAATGTAGGAATTGTAAAGAATCATAGATACGATAGCTTAAAGTTTGACTCAGATTTGCGGAGACTTTTCCAGTTTGTGCTGAGTTATGAAATATCCAAAGTGTATATGCAATGACGATAGTCCAAAGGATGATGTTTTTTATACGGTTATCTTTCATTAGCCATTCTCCATATCGTAGTACCTATGATATAATACCTTCCATGAATAAGAAAAGTGTAATCAATTTTTTGATGGTTTTAGCTGGAACGTTCTTATTGTCTATGTCAGTAGAATTTTTTATTTTACCGTACAATATTCTTTCCGGTGGCGTCGCTGGTCTTGCGGTTGCCTTTGAGCCATTCTTCCATATAGATAAGACCTTGTTTGCTAACTCGGCAGTGATTGGCTTCCTAATTTTAGGGGCATTTATCCTTGGTAAGGAATTTGCTTTAACAACGATGTTGTCTTCACTTGCCTATCCAGTATTTAACAACTTACTGATTAAGGTTCCAAATCCAATCACTGTTGATCCAATACTAGCTGCTTTATATGCAGGACTCCTTGGTGGTACTGGTATTGGTATTGTGATGAGAGCTGGGTCGAGTACAGGTGGTATGGATATACCGGCCTTGATTTTACATAAGTTTACAGGTGTACAAATTTCGGTTTTGGTTATTATTATTGATACTTTAACGGTTGGATTAGGTATTGCGGCGTATGGCATTAACTCTGCACTGCTTGGTCTAGTGTCCGTGTTTGCGTCTGGCTTTGCGATTGGAAAGGTGCTGAGTGCTGGACAAGGTGCCAATGCCAAGTCTGTACATATTATTTCTAGTCATTGGGAAGAATTACGAGATGCAATCTATCAGGAGCTCAATCGTGGTGTTACGATTTTAGATGGTCGTGGTGGATTCAACAGTGCAACGAAGAATGTTGTGTTGGTCGTTGTATCAACACGCCAATATGCAAGTTTGATCTCATTAATTAATCGAATTGATCCAAAAGCATTCGTAATTACAAACGATGCTTCTGATATGCATGGTGAAGGTTTCACTTACGCTTCATCCAATATTTAACAGAATGTGATAAAATTATTGCGCAGGATTTCACAAGTAAGGAGGTACCCTTATGATTCAATGCACCCATGTTTACAAACGATATAAAAATGGTACGAATGCACTGTATGATATAAATTTATCAGTTGATCAGGGCGAATTTGTTTACGTCATTGGGCCAACTGGTTCTGGTAAATCTACTTTAATTAAGTTGATGGATGCGGAAGAAATGTGTACAAAAGGCAATGTGAAAGTTGTCGGTATTGATGTTGGGGAATTATCTAAACGTCAGATTCCTATCTATCGCCGTAATATCGGTGTTGTATTCCAGGATTATAAATTGTTGCCACATTTAACCGTATTTGAAAATATTGCGTATGCCTTAGAAGTAATTGGTATGAAAAAGGCACAGATTCGCAAGCGCACAACCGAAGTGATGAAAGTCGTGGGCTTAAGTGAAAAGGGCAATTCTTTTCCAAAGGAATTATCTGGTGGACAACAGCAGCGTGTAGCGATTGCACGTGCGATTGCCAACCGTCCTAAGGTTTTGATTGCGGATGAGCCTACTGGTAACTTGGACCCAGCAAAATCTGATGAGATTATGGACTTACTACAGGAAATCAATCAACGTTATGGTACAACCGTTGTGATGGTTACCCATGATATTACGCTTGTAAATAAGTATCGTAAGCGTACGATTGTTTTGGAACAAGGACACATTGTGGCTGACCGTTCCGAAGGAGGTTATGTTCGTCATGATTAGACCAATTCGTGAAGGTATCCGTGGTGTTGGTAGACACTGGGCAATGTCTCTTTCGAGTGCTATTGCAGTTACAGTAACATTAATGATTATTAGTTTGTTCTTGGTATTAAGTTATCACTTAGAACAATTTACACGTTCAGTAGAGTCTTCTGTCGAAATCTCTGTTATGGTGGCATATGATGCGGAATCTGCATCTAGCTTAAAGCAGATTGAAACAGCAATCTCGGCAATTGATGGTGTTGAAAGAGTATCCTATTCTTCAAAAGATGATGAGTTGAAATATTACATCAATAGTTTTGAGGATGAGCGTACTAGAGCAGTATTTGAACCATTCAAGGCAGATAACCCTATGCATGATGCCTACTATGTAGAAGCAAAGAATGGCGCAAATCTTGAAGAGATTGCTAAGGAGATCGACAAGATTTCTGGGGTTGATAGTGTTAACTATGGTGGCCAAAGTACATTGAATATGGTTGATGCGATGTCATCCATTCGCCGTTTTGGTAGTATCCTAGTAGCTGCGTTAACGTTACTTGCGATCTTCTTAATTCAAAATACAATCAAACTTACAATTTATGCACGTAAAGATGAAATTACGATCATGAAACATGT
>CALEMV010000091.1 GCA_937910655.1 uncultured Solobacterium sp. | reverse complement strand
TTATTGTTTATTTTGCATCCTTTGCGGCAGTAGCGTCTGGATCGTAATAACCAGCATCCGTACAGATTGTTTCGGACTTCTTACCACCACTTGTCACAAAGTATCCACAGGCTTTGATATTGCCTTTAAAGTACTCAGGCAAACCTGCATACATGTTTGTCTTACTTGTTACAGATGTAATATAGACATCGTTTTGATATAAGTCTGCATAGAACTTTCCGTTTGCGGATGTCTGTAAAAAACTATTGTATGCTAAGCAAGCTCCATATTTAGAGATGTTATTGTAGTTATCCTTTAAGGATATATTACGACTACCTGAACAACTATCTTGTGTTAACCAGTTGATATAAACAATACCATTGGAAATAGATGCATTGAGTCCTGCTAAGTAACTGTTGTTGTTACGATAAGAACTTGTGTATTGTGTAGGTGTGTAATTTAAACCAGTAGAAGATACTTGGGAAGTGATTGTCTTACCACCATAATTAGCTCCATCATTTGCGACATGTGGATATGTACCATAAAGGTAAGTTATATCCTGTACATCACTTGGTTGTGACACACCCCAAATTGTATCTGGAGAGATATAGGATTCTATATCTAACATGTGACGATTAATTTGTCCTGGTGTATTCCAGTCTCTCCAAGTAGGGAAGTATGTCATTTCACCATCGATTGCTTGGTCGAATCCATACCATACAGCATTGGTGTATTGAGATGTACTAGCGACCATCCACTTATCTTTCGCTGCACCACTTGGGATACCATATTGTAAACCATCATTACCCCAGTCAGTTGTACCTGTTTTTGCGTAAACTGGATAACCACTTTGTAATATCTGCATGTGGTTGTAATACTTGTTTTGATTTACGTTATTATCCATTAACTGGTCTACAAGATATGCACTACCAGATGAAAGTGCACGAATATTCTGGTTTTGTGGTTCATATACATTGCCATCATCTGTTTGAATACGACGGATTGTATGTGGTTCGTTATAAACACCTAGATTGACTAGCATTGCGTGTGCAGCAGCCATCTCAGCAACGGAAGCTGTAAAGTCATTACCGCCAATTGCAAAGGATAAGTGATAGTTGCTGTATTTGATCTGTGAGAAGCCAATCTTCTTTAAGTAATCAACAATTGCGTCTGAACCAATTTTTGCTGTAACTTTCTCCAATGTTTGAATGGCAGGAGTATTTAAGGAGTTGGCCATTGCGTCCTTAATCGTAACATCACCCTCATACTTACCGTTATAGTTTACTAATACGCGTTGTTCGGCTGGGTAGGTAATTGGTTTATCAATCAAGACTTCATCCAAGGAGTATCCCAAATATTCAAATGCAAGAGCATACTCCAATACTGGTTTAATACTAGAACCTGGCTGTTTGTATTGTTGTAGGGCACGATTTAACAATCGTGATCCACCATCGCCACCATAGTTTCTACCACCACCAACGCCAACGATTTCACCATTCTTGTTGTTGAGGGTAATCATTGCTAGCTGCACTAGGTCACTTTCAAAGTCGACAACTTCACCATTTTGAATCGCTTCAATTTCAGTTTGGATTGTTGGATCTAAAGCAGTATAGATAGACATACCAGTAGATAATGGGTCAAGACCTGTCATACGTTGTACTTCATCTAATACAACATCCAAGTAAGATGCGTATCGTGTATTCCCAGTATTGAAGTTGGATTTACCCACAAGTGTATCTTCAACTTTAATGGATTTCGCTAGAGCGCATTCTTCATCTGTGATGTAGCCATGATATTGCATCAGATCTAGAACGTTATTTCGACGTTGTGTGGCATAGTCTAAGTAGTTATATGGATTATAGGTATTTGGTAGGTTAATAATACCTGCAAGTAATGCTGACTCAGCTAAAGTGAGTTGGTTCGCATTTTTACCATAGTAGTAAAGGGCGGCCTTTTGTACACCACGTATACGATCACCAAAGTTTAGTTTATTGACATATAACTCAAAGATTTCTCGCTTATTAAGTTGTTTTTCTAGCTGCATACTTAACACAATTTGCTGTGCCTTATAAGAAAGGGTAGCTGAACGTTCGGTACTGTTATCACCATCTTCGATGGAGAAGTAGGTATTTTTAACCAACTGCATCGTAAATGTGGAACCACCTTGCGTATTGTGTCTTAGTACTGTTTCTAAAATAGATTTTGTAAAACGAGGAATATCGAATCCGTTATGTTCAAAGAAACGTGAATCTTCAACGGACAAGAATGCGTCAATTAAGGATTCAGGCATCTGTTCGTAGGCAATATTTTCGCGGTAATAGGTACCGATTTCTGTAAGAAGTGTACCATTACCGTCATAAATTTTTGAGGATTCTGTACTGATTAAATCATCAACATTTAGTGTTGGCATACCTTTTAGTAATTTACTAGCATAACGCAAGGCGTAAGCACCACCTACAAGATATATTGCAACAATCAAAACCATGAATACTGTTAAGATCTTTTGCCAACGTAATTTACGTATATATTTCTTTCGTAATTTTTCGCGCTGCTTCTCATCTGGCTGTTCAACAACTTCCGGATGGTCAAAGTCAGGCAAAAATGACTTTTTCTTTTTTGTCATGGAACCTCCGTTTCTTAGCAGGTTTGAAAATACTGAATTGCAATACAACCAACACCTGTGTGTACTGCAATGGCATTAGGTAATTCAATGACTTGAATAGTAGCTTCAGGGAAGCGTTCTGTCATAGTGTGATATAGATTCATTGCTTCAGAGATATTTGCGACATGTGCGATTGTGATGAGTGTATTTTCATCAGGGTTATCTTTGGCAATTTCATCAACCGCAGTGCTAA
>CALEMV010000090.1 GCA_937910655.1 uncultured Solobacterium sp. | reverse complement strand
GGATTTTGAATTTGGCAAGGTTTGCATGGAGCTAATCGCAAGCGCAAAAGAGATAAATAAAATCAATAGTGCTATGATAAACATAGAAAGTAATTCATGAGGGAATAAAATATGTTTATTAAAAGTAATCGTGTATGGATAGCCGGTGACTTTATCCCAGCTGTCATTGAAATTTCTGAAGGTAAGATTAAAGGGATTTATCCTGCTGAAAATCATACTGTAGATGTAGATTATGGTAATCGTCGTATCGTACCAGGATTTATTGATATCCACTGTCATGGTGCGTATGGTTATGATACAAACTACGCCGAACCTGAAGGACTTAAGAAATGGGCAAAAGGAATTCCAAGTGAAGGTGTTACAGGTTTTCTTTCCACAACAATCACAGAATTAAACCCAGTACTAACAAAAGCCGTTAAGAATGTTGCGGCTGTTAAACGTGAACACGTAGCCGGTAGAGATGGCGCAGATATCATCGGTATTCATTTTGAAGGTCCATACCTTGATATGAAATACAAAGGAGCACAACCACCAGAAGCTATCGTGCCACCACACGTAGATGAATTTATCCAATACCAAAAGGACGCAGAAGGACTCATCAAAGTAATTACATTAGCTCCTGAACACGATCCAGAACTTGCACTTACAAAATACTGCAGTGCACATAACGTTGCGGTATCAATCGGTCACTCTGGTGCAACCTTCCAAGAAGGTATTATCGCTGTCGCAAATGGCGCAAAATCTATTACACATACATACAATGGACAATCTCCATTCAACCACCGTGCAAATGGTGTAACTGGTCTAGCACTACGTCTTCGTGATTTGTATAGCGAAGTCATCTGTGACTGTAACCACTCAACACCTGAAGCGCTCAATATCTTCTTTAACGCAAAAGGGAAAGACCATGCAATCATGATTTCTGATGCGCTAATGGCAAAGGGATTTGAACCAGGCTCTAAGTTTATGTTCGGTGGACACGAAATCGAAATCTATCCTGATGGAAGTGCACACTTAACCGAAAGTGGAAGTCTAGCAGGTTCTACAATGCGTATGAACGAAGGACTAAGAAACTTAGTTGAAAGAGCTGGCGTTCCATTTGATGCAGCCCTCAACGCTGCCACAATCAACCCTGCAACACTATTAAACATGCATGATCATATTGGCAAGTTATGTACAGGATATGATGCAGATATCGTCGTATTAAACGATGACTATAGTGTTGAGGAAACCTACTGTAAAGGTATTGCACAGCTTCAAAAATAGGTACTTCTATGACAAAAATCCCAAATAAAAAAAGACCATCCATCTTTGATG
>CALEMV010000089.1 GCA_937910655.1 uncultured Solobacterium sp. | reverse complement strand
ATTTCATATTCGGATACATCTGTACAAGCTGTGGAATGATTGCACAGTGATCAGGTTCCATATGGTTAACGATCATATAGTCTAATGCTCTACCCTGTAAAGCATATTCCAAGTTATCAAAGAATTGTTGCGCTACATTATAATCGATTCCATCTACTAAGCATGTCTTTTCGTCTAAAATCAAGTAGTTATTGTATGACATTCCTGCAGGAACACTATACGTATTTTCGAACTTTTCAAGGCGTCTATCAGAGGCACCTAACCAATAAATATCATCATGAATCTTTCTAACGTTATACATAATATTTTCTCCCGACCATTAGTATATAACTTTTCCAAAGAAAATTGTGAAAATACTATCTCATAAAAAAGGTACAGATTACTCTGTACCTAGCTTATTTCAAGCGAAATCCTGCGATACCAAAGGCTCCAGGTCCACCATGTGTAGTAATAACACCACCACACTGTGACCAACGAACCTTTTCAACACCCTGGTTATGAAGATATTCTTCTACTTCTGTTTTCATTCCTTCTTCAAAACCAACTGTAGTACAGCACCATACTTCATCTTTTGCGATAGCGTTATTAACAAGGAAGTCATCCATCATCTTGTAGATGACACGATTCATCTTGCCACGATAATTCTTACCAGCAACTAGACGTCCATCCTTTGCCTCAATGCATGGATGTAAAAGTAATACACCTGCAAGTAAAGCCTTAGCATTGCTGACTCTTCCACCAGCAACCAAGAACGCTAATGTCTTAGGAATAAATGACATATGACCTCTAGCGATTAAATCTTTAGCAGCAGTTACTGCTTCATCAATACCCCATTCAGGATGTTCGCGTAATAGTTCAGCCATACGCACTAATACTTGACCCTGTCCAATCGAATAAAGCTTTGTATCAATTGCCGTAATATAATCACGGTTTTCCATTGCAATCTGTGCACAACCATAAGCACAAGTTGTTACCGAAGAATATGCTAGGTACAAGATATGTGCTTCAGGATGCTCTTCGTGAATACGATCAAAGATATAATCAAAATCCACAATAGTAGAACCACTTGTCTTTGGAATCTTTAAGTTCTTCTCAAAATAATCAATGATATTTGATGCTGGGAAAGTACCATCATCTTTTGTCTCACCATCAAAAGTGACATGCATTGGAACGATATAGATACCTTCTTTTTCGGCTATTTCCTTTGGAATATCCGCACCTGATTCAGCTACTAGTACAACCTTCATTAAGCTGTTCTCCTTTATTTATCATCTATATCATACCAAATAATATTCGTAGATTGTATTTATATGAAATCATTTAGTTATTTTTCATCGTAGATTTTGCGTCACTTAACATTGATTCTAGACGTTTTAATTCGTCCTCAAGCATTTGTTTCCCTGCATCTGTGATAAGATACCACTTCTTACGATTTTCTTCTCTAGTCTTTTCAATAATTTCGTTATCCTCAAACTTTTGCAACATCGCATACAAAGTACCTGGTCCAATGGAAACTCTACCATTTGAGATTACACTTACCATAGCCATGATATCAATACCACATACTTCTTTCTGCAAGCATAGGAGAATATAGAACATCGGTTCTGTTAATGTTTGAAACTGTGCACGTGCCATATCATTTCACTATCTTTCTGATAACTGTATCTATCTGTTGTTGAGTTAACTCTTGTGAATACCTAAGTTCAATCAACTCATTTTCACAATCAACAACATACACATAGTCATCAAATTCCTTATAAACAATCGCTGATTTTTGTTTCCAAAGTTCGTTGATATCTGTTGCCTTCATACCTGAAGATAAGTATAAATATTGCTTATGAATCAACCAAGGAGAAGATGAATGATAAATCGTATACGATAGAACTTCTTGTGCTGCATCTCCTTGTGCAATTACGTACTTTGTCCAATCCACAAATAGACCTTTTTGTTCTGTATAAGCTCCATGCGTAATCCCTTTACTATCTACATCAATGTCAACAAGTTGTAATGGAAAATCATCTGTTGATGCTGTCTTAAGATTAGCCTGCTTCTGTCCATATAACACCATCATGATTACATAGAATATAAACATCGTAATTCCCATAATCGCCATATAACCAGATGAGCCATATTTCCTACAAAAGAATTTTTGCAAGCAGAAAAACGCACAATAAACAACAACACCAATCAATGGACTTATCAAAAGGCCACAATAAGATTTTAAAAATAGAGTAGAAATAACAATCGTAAATACGAAATAAAATAGTGATCTTGGTTGAAAATACATTTGTTTTTTATTTGGATTCCCTAAATATAACTCACCTGTACTTTCATATTTACTACGCAATAATTGATATATTTTCTTATCGTGAAAGTACAGAAAAAATGGTGAAAGTATGAAAAGAAACCAACCGAGTTCAATTGTAAGATTTCTGTATTCCAGTAGTTCAAAAATATTAGGATTGTGTAAAACCGAGTTAATAATAGAAATAGCGAACAAAGGTAATACTA
>CALEMV010000088.1 GCA_937910655.1 uncultured Solobacterium sp. | reverse complement strand
TTCCACCAATCTTCATTAGCTAAATACCATTCAATTGTCTTCTTGATGCCATCTTCAAACTTAGTCTCAGGTAACCATCCTAGTTCATTATGAATCTTAGTTGGATCAATTGCATAACGCATATCATGTCCCTTACGGTCAACAACATGTGTAATCAATGACTCAGGTTTTCCTAAAGCGTTGCAGATAATCTTTACAATATCGATATTCTTCATTTCGTTATGTCCGCCGACATTATAAACTTCTCCTACACGTCCCTTATGAATGATTAAATCAATTGCACGGCAATGGTCTTCAACATATAACCAGTCACGCACATTTAAGCCCTCACCATAAACAGGTAATGGCTTATTATGTAATGCATTGATAATCATTAATGGAATTAACTTCTCTGGGAAGTGATATGGACCGTAGTTATTTGAACAACGGCTTAATGTTACAGGTAATCCATAGGTTCTATGGTAGGCAAGTACCAATAAGTCAGCAGAAGCCTTAGAAGAACTATATGGTGATGATGTATGAATTGGTGTTGTCTCTGTAAAGAAAAGATCCGGACGATCTAATGGTAAGTCACCATATACTTCATCTGTAGATACCTGATGATATCTTTGAATGCCGTATTTGCGACATGCATCCATTAATACAGCAGTTCCAATAATATTTGTTCGTAAGAAAATCTCCGGGTCTTCAATCGAACGGTCTACATGTGATTCGGCCGCAAAGTTAACAACCATATCTGGATGTTCTTCTTCAAATAACTTATATACACCTTCTCTATCTGTAATATCCAACTTCACAAATCGGAAATTCGGATTATCCATAACCGGTTCTAGAGTAGATAGATTTCCTGCATATGTTAATGCATCAACACAGATAATACGATAATCCGGATGTTCCTTTAACATATGAAAAATAAAATTACTACCAATAAAACCCGCTCCACCTGTAACAATAATATTCATTCTACTTATTCTCCTTCGTCACTTTTGTGATGGTATCTTGTATGTTACCCTTTGCAATATTCTTTAAATATTGGCCATAAGGACTCTTTCCATATTCTTCAGCTGTTGCTAACAATTCTTCTTCACTTATCCAACCATTGTAGAAAGCAATCTCCTCTGGAACAGAAATGCGTATACCTTGAATATGCTCGATAGAACGAACATAGTTAGCGGCATCTGCCATGGATTCAATTGTCCCTGTATCTACCCATGAGAAACCTCTTCCTAACACTTGTAAATCTAAATCTCCCTTTTCTAGGAAGATACGATTCAAGTCTGTAATTTCATATTCTCCACGTGCAGAAGGTTTCAATGTAGAAGCATATTCTACAACACTATTATCATAGAAATACAAGCCAACAACCGCATAATTTGATTTTGGTTGACTTGGTTTCTCTTCTAAAGAAATTACCTTTCCATTATCATCAAACTCAGCGATACCAAATCTTTCTGGATCATTTACATATTTGCCAAATACAGTTGCACGATGATTATCTTCCGCATTACGCACAGCTTCTCTTAACATCCTACCAAAATGATTTCCATAGAAAATATTATCACCTAGCACTAAGCATACAGAGTCATCCCCGATAAACTCTTTTCCTAAAACAAATGCCTGTGCAAGCCCATCAGGTCTTTCCTGAACTTTATAAGAGAAATGCACACCCATACTTGAACCATCACCTAGCAGACGTTCAAAGTTAGGCAAATCATGTGGCGTAGAAATAATTAGAATGTCGCGAATACCAGCAAGCATCAAAGTACTAATTGGATAGAAAATCATTGGCTTATCATATACTGGTAACAATTGTTTTGAAGTAACTTTTGTGAGTGGATATAGTCTAGTTCCAGACCCTCCAGCTAAAACAATACCTTTCATACAGTTTTCTCCTTGAAAATTTCTCTTTCAATAATACCATTATATCCTATACATTGGTAGTGTATCTGTTAGAAAGTATACGCCATTCACAATCCCAATCATTTTCATCATACGATAACTATGTGCATATGTATCGATAAATAGTATGATATTCAAAAATATATAAGGTCGAATCCCCAAATATGATTCGACCTTACTATTTTTCAGAATCTTTTATCCTCTCCAAGTTCCATCAGCATTAATAAAATACTGATTACCAGAAGTATCCGTTATCCAACCAGTTGCCATTTTATTTTGATTCGTAGGGTCCATATAATACCACAAGCCATATGTATAAACCCAGCCAGATAATTGATGACCACTTGTGTTAAAGATGTACCAATCTCCGCTTATTTGGCCCCAACCTGTAATCATATTTCCACCTGGTGGATTTAGATAATACCTGTTTCCATCAATATCTACGAATCCTATCTGCATAATTCCTGTATCAGGTGCACTGTAATACCATACTCCATTTGCATGAATCCAGCCTGTTTGAAGATGACCCGACAGATTAAAGTAATACCATTCATCATCAATCTGATTCCACCCTACAAGCATTTTCCCATCATCTAGATTTAAGTAATATTTATGGCCACCTTCTGTTAACCAACCAGTCTGGACTTGCCCAGTAGATGTATCACCGTAATACCATAAACCACCAATTTGGAACCATCCTGTCTGTATTTGTCCTGAATTGTTTAGATAGTACAATCCATTTTCAACTGTTTGCCAACCGGTTAGCATATTACCGCCATTAGGATTCAAGTAATATTTATTTCCACCATCCATTAGCCAGCCTGTTTGCATCTTTCCAGTTGTAGCATCACTGTAATACCATTGTCCACCAACATGAAGCCATCCCGTCAAAAGTTGTCCAGACGTATTAAAGAAATACCAATCATCTTCAATTGTTTGCCAACCGACTTTCATCTTTCCATCATCGGCTGTGCCTAAATGGTAGCGATATCCACCGTCATTTAACCATCCTGTATCCATATAGCCCTGTTCATTAAAATGATACCAAGCATTTTCACTATTTGATGGGATTTGTAGCCATTGTGATTTAGGATAAGTTCCATCGTAGAAACGATACCACCACCCAACACCATCTTTTCTCCACTCTCCAGCAGTAGATAGTGGAATTATCGGTGTTACCTTCGTGTTTAGTAATTGAACATATTGTGCTGAGATATAACCTACGCTTTGTTCCCAGTTATAAATTTTAGCCGTTCGGTCGGACATATCTACACCATTATGACCGTTCACAACACGATCTAATGATTGAATTTGATACCAATCACCGCTCTGTCCCAATACCGCAACAGTATATGTCTTCTGGTAACCTGTAGCGTATCCAGTTTGGTATAAAACATTTCCATTTGGTGCAGAGCGAACATTTACACCCGACTCCGTCACAAGACCAATCTGTGTTGTATTATAGTCTGTCAACTCACCGTTATAGTTCTTCGAGAATTTATCAAATTCATATGCAACTGCAGCTAATTGCAACCCATAGTATGGTGCAGAAGCATACTTCACAGTAATACCAGACCCCTTATTTCCTAAATGATCCCCATAGAATGTATATCTATTTTTAGAAGTCATATAACCATATTGCAGCTGCACCCCCATCTGCATACCAATTGCATACTGTAAATCTGAATATCGAGACGCTTCATTTGGATTACTATCTACCGCATTCCAGCCAAATAGATTATAACGATTTCTTGCAAAGTAACTTGTACCATAAGCGCTCTCATTACAAGCCTGTGCAAATACTAGCATTGCATTTACACCATAATTTTGTTGACCAGCAATAAAATATTGTCCCGTATTCCACATTACGCTATTTGTATAACCCTTAGCTGCCAAGAAACCATTATATGCTTCGCTAGGAATATACGATTTTGATCGCATAGGAACAAATTGATAATAGTTTACATATGTACCAGCCTTATCCCTGAAATATGGATCTCTAAAATAGTTGATATCATCA
>CALEMV010000087.1 GCA_937910655.1 uncultured Solobacterium sp. | reverse complement strand
TCGTCGGCAGCGTCAGATGTGTATAAGAGACAGGTTAGACTCTATATTATGTTCATCTTTAAACCATTTCCAAAAATCTTCTAATTCAGCTAAAAACTTAGCTGCATTTCCCGCAAAATCATGTTTGCCAAAAATTGGTGGGGCTGGCCATGGAGACAACTCCCCTTGCCAATCATGAATAGATACTGAAATCATACACAATTGATATTCATTAGAAATCTTTTGATATATCTGCTCATAATCCTCAGGATTTGATTCATCAACCAAATACATTAAAAATGTACTAGATTTTAAATTACCTAATATCGTATATTTTCTATTTTGATAATGAATTGTTTTCATACTTCTATTTTACAGAGTTTTTAGATATTAAAAAAGTGTTACAATCTCCTCTTGTTAGAAAGAATGTAACACTCCATCAAGTTTATTCTCTACATAAGTAGATTTGGTATAAGGCTAGTAACATTGGTATTACGAGTATACAATACGCAATAAAGAAATAAGAATACCAAATACGCAATATGAAATATAGTGCGACCAGTATAATAATCGGAACAATCGCAGCCATAAATTTGAAGAATCCATCTCTACGTGATAGTTCCATGCATTCATGTTCAGATATACCATCACACTTGATCATATTATAGGTTTGAATTCCAGTGATACAAGGGATAATGTTGATGATAACAATTCCAATTCCTACACCAATCATTGAAACACAAACTAAATAAAACATTGGTGTACTAGCCATATTCATAAATGGTGACATGGTTAACTTCCCGGTTGAATCCATTCCTATCGTATCGAAGGATGGAACTTGATTCATTTGAATAAAGATATAAGCTGAAATACTACCTATAACAGCACCAAGGCCTAACATAATACATGAAAATACTGTTGTACAGACTGTAACGATTCGTATTTTTCTAATCTTATCCATCATAGCCTCCTATCATGCATGGGTAAATTTAAAAGATGAAACTTCATTTGAAATTCCATCTTTATTTTATCACTTATTGTTGTGCTTTTTTCAAGTTCGCAACGGAAGTTGGACATGTTTCAGGTGTACAAGCGCCGTTTGGACCTAAATCAGATGAGCGATTGATAAATCCTTCTGTATGTAACATATGATGAGCCTTTTCACTAAGTGGAGCATCATAGAACTCGTTATATAATACTTGGATTTCAGGGTTATCCTGTGGAGCCTTGATTGGCTTGAGGTTATCTCTTTCGTACAAGGACGCAATACGAGATTCCTTAGCAGCCTTCACTTGAGGTAGCTTATGACGTGGCATTCCTCCTCCACCAATACATCCACCAGGACATGCCATTACTTCGATGAAGTCGTAATGTGTTCCTGTTTCCTTCATATGTTCATAGAACTTACGGAAGTTACCTGTACCGTGAATTGCGGCAACGTGTAATACTTTATCACCGATTTGTACATCTGCTTCACGACTATTTTCAAAGCCACGAATCGCATCAAAGCGAATCAAGTTAGCAGGTACTTCATCCTTTGTAACAAACTTATATGCAGAACGCATTGCGGATTCCATAACACCACCAGTATTGGCAAAGATAATTCCTCCACCAGATGCTTCACCCATTAATGGATCAAACTTACCATCTTCAAGATTAGCGAAATCTAATTCTGCTTCACGAATCCAACGTGCAAGTTCACGTACTGTAATACAGTAGTCTGAATCACGCATAGCTTCTTCATCCCAATATTCAGCAGATGAATTCATTTCTGGGCGACGAATTTCTGCCTTCTTAGCTGTACATGGTGTTACACATACAGAAACAATCTTATTAGGGTCAATATTGTTCTTTTTAGCAAAGTAAGTCTTCTCCGTTGCGGCTTGCATAGCGATTGGACTCTTCGCAGTTGAAAGATGTGGAATCAATTCTGGGTAGAATGTTTCCGCAAATTTAACCCAAGCTGGGCAGCAGCTTGTATATTGAGGTAATTGACCATTACCATTGATTACTCTCTCAATTAACTCAGAAGCTTCTTCCATAATGGTCATATCAGCTCCAAAGTTTGTATCAAGTACGTAGTCGCCACCAAGCTTACGTAAAGCTGTGATCATCTTACCTTGTACGAATGTTCCGGCAGGCATACCGAATTCTTCACCAAGGCCAACACGTACTGCAGGTGCTGTCTGGAATACAACGATCTTCTCAGGATCTTCGATTGCAGCTCTAACACCATCTAATTCTGAACGTTCATTTAAACTGTCAAATGGGCAAGATACTACACATTGACCACAATTGATACAGATTGGGACATCTCCGTTTGTAGTCAAGTCATAATAGTCAAATACACCGGCATCGATGGCACAAGCACGTCTGCATAGGGTACAATTCTTACATTTTGATAAATCCTGGACAATAGAAATATTGTCGTCAGCTATCGGCACTCTCTTATCTAAAAACTGATACTTACTCATGAATTTCTCTCCTCTATCCACACTTCTGAATTTACCATTATTTAATAAAAAAAACAATTCTAAGCACAGTAATTCATCCCCATGCTATACATCTTTTGTAGTTTAACATTTTAATAAATTCAGTCTATAATGAACTTAAAATTAGGAGTTCATTATGAAGACAATTTACTACTATTATGTTCGTCACGGAGAGACCATATTTAATTTGGAAAACCGTTTGCAAGGAATTACGGATTCACCGCTTACTTGCAAAGGGATTGAACAGATTTTGCAAACAACGGAAGCGTTAAGAAACCAGTCTTTTAATTCTGCATATACATCCCCTTTACCAAGAACAATTCAAACCGCAAAACTAATCCTAGAGCCTCATCACATGCATGTAAAAATCTTTGACTCATTACGTGAATTTAGTTATGGATCATGGGATGGAAATATTAAAAATGAAAGTGACCCAGAATATCAATATCGTTTTTCAAATGATCTTTTTGATGATTTAGGTGGTGAAAATCCAACAATGATTCAACAGCGTATTCAAAATGCTTTTAGTGAGTTACGCAAACTGAGTCACGATCAAGATAAAGTTCTTCTTGTTTCTCATGGAGCATACTTTAGACATCTATTATTTAGTCTTATGAAAGAGAATATTCCTGATGAGCTTCTTCATCGTGAATGCTTAATTGGAAATGGTGGAATTGCTGTTTTTAAGGATGAAGATGGAAACTTCTCACTAGTCGAGGGGCCACTAAACCAAGCGGAGTATATGAATCGACATGCTAATGATTAATTCAAAAATACTTGCATGCATTCTATCACTTTCTCTATTGTCCGGTTGCACGCATTTTACAAAACATGACGCAAATCCGATTCCACCAGCAAATAGACTCATTATCTTTACAAGTCATAAGCCCGAAGTATACGCACCAATTATCAAGGAATTTGAATTACGAACAGGTATCAGTGTTGAAGTACAAGCTGGTGGTACTACAGAAATGCTCGAAAAAATAAAAAATGGAGAAGATGCAGATGTCATGTTTGGTGGCGATGTTCAAAACTATACATACTATCAGGACTATATTGAACCTTATGTGGCTAGTGAAAGCTCATCTCTTGATTTTCGATATTTAGAACAACATGATAACTACACCCTCTTCTCCCAGTTACCGCTTGTCTTTATCTACAATAATAAGTTAGTCAACAACCAACGAGCTCCACAAAAATGGTCTGATTTTTGTGATGAATCTTGGAAAGGGAAAATATCATTTGCTGATCCACACACTTCAGGTACGAGCATCTCTATCTTAAATGCGTTCATGACATTGAATGACCCTACATACATTGATAAATTTTATCAACAGTTAGATGGTCATGTTGCCAGCGGTAGTGGAGAAGTCATCCGTGAAGTAAGTACAGGAACACGATTGATTGGAATTACCTTAGAAGAAACCGCAAAAAAGGCAATGTTAACAGATTCAAACATTACAATGGTTTATCCTGATTACCTCTTTGTTATATCCGATGGTAGTTTTCTTGTAAAAAATGCAAAGAATAAAGATAACGCACAGAAATTTATTGATTTTACAATCAGTAAAGATGCACAACAATTCCTATCATCCACAATGTACCGACGTAGTGTAAGACAAGATATTAATCAACTCACGGCACTAACTGATCTCGCAGATTACCAAAATCTTGTACCATGGTCAAAATTTAGGCAGGAGGAAATACTACAATTATGGGACATTTCTACGAAAATAAACAAATAGAGAAAAGTCAGTCTGTTCGTATTCGCCTACTCAATCACTTCATTGCGATTTCGGTTGTACCAATTGTACTATGTGGATTTTGTTTGATTTTCTTGTTTCAAGCTATGACATTCAATACATATGAAAGTACTGTAAAAAAAGAGACAAAAGAAATTAGTACAAGCTTTCAATCATTTTTAGATGGAATTGATAAAACTCTTTCTACATTATCATCACACCAAGAATTTCTAAGTTCAGCAGATAGTGAATCCATATATAATACGCTTTATCAGTTAACCAACCCCTATCGAAATTACGC
The DNA here is from genome assembly GCA_937910655.1 of uncultured Solobacterium sp. Classification (GTDB taxonomy): domain Bacteria; phylum Bacillota_I; class Bacilli_A; order Erysipelotrichales; family Erysipelotrichaceae; genus Bulleidia. The sequence continues at coordinate 11,722 of CALEMV010000087.1, read as the reverse complement.
AACATTCTCAATTTACGATCAGAACGGTAATTGTATGTATGCAACATGCGAGCTTGCAAGTCGACCTACTTACTGGGGAATCTTACATGCATTAGACAATCCATCTAAAGACATCATTAAGCAAGTAGATAGCGAAGACAATCAAATCGTTTTAAATATCGCAACAAAAATAAAACATGATAATAGAACAATTGGTTATATTGTCGCTTCTATCGACAATCAAGATTTCACATATCTATTTAGTAATCAACTCTCTAATGATGAAGGATTTGGAATTATCAGTAAAGAGAATGAACCAGTTTATATAAACACAAACTTAGGGTCGTCTGGAATTCTTAATCAGTTACATCATGCATGGATATCGGGTTCAAAGTATGATGATTACTTTAATGATTATTACATCACAATTCAAAATATAGGTAATACAGGTTTTAAACAAATTATGATTCACCCTAAAGTACTTAGTACATCTACGATGCATCGGATGTATCTGATGGTTGGCTTACTCGCTGCTCTTAGTTTTATCGTATGTATTGTTGTTGCGCAAAAAACTACGACCTCTTTTACACAGCCAATCAACCAGATGAATCAAGCAATGAAGCAAGTACAAGAAGGAAAGCTAGATACATCAATTCCTGTAGTACGCAATGATGAATTCGGAGTATTATCTCAAAATTTCAATATTATGACAGAAGAGCTTTCTAACTTCTTAGAACAAAAGATAGAAACACAAAGACAATTAACCGATATCCAAATCGCGATGATGCAAGCACAACTTAACCCCCACTTTCTATATAACACATTAGATACAATCAAGTGGATGGCAAAAGGTGCTAAAGTTGAACCAATTTCTCAGCTTTCCCAAAAACTTGCACGCATATTAAGAACTTCTATCGTGAAAGAACAGTTCATAACAATCGAAGAAGAGTTTCAGATTTGTTCCGATTATGGAGAAATTCAAAATATTCGCTTCCAAGGGAAATATCAATTCCTATTCGATTGTCCAAAGGAGCTATTATCCTATAAGATTCCTAAGCTGATTATTCAACCCTTAGTAGAGAATGCAATTATTCATGGTTTACGTATGAAAGAGACTGGCGTCATCCAAGTATATGCATGCAAACAAAATGACGCAATCATCTTATCTGTAAAAGATAATGGCATCGGTATTAATGACGAAATGATGCATCTAATTAACACGCATCAATGGAATCAAATTGATGGTCATATCGGTATGTATAATGTTGATTCTATATTACGTTTACACTTTGGTGTAAATTCAGGTCTTCATGCACAGCGTCTAGAAGAAGGTGGAACTTTAATACAGATAACACTGCCATATAAGGAGGAGCCATGTACAAAGTAATGATTGTTGATGATGAACTATTTGCTAGAGAAGGTATGGTTCATGATATCAATTGGAATTCACTTGATTTTACAGTTTGCGCAGTTGCCAAAGATGGTCTTCAAGCACTCGAAAAATATCAAGAAACATTACCTGACTTAATCATCTCAGACATTAACATGCCACTTTGTAATGGTATAGAAATGTTACAGCAATTACGTAATCAAGGTAGTGATGTTCAAATCATCTTCCTAACAGCATATAGTGAGTTCGATTATGCTCGTGATGCATTACGCCTATATGCTGCAGACTACATTTTAAAACCATTTGAAGATGGCACCATTGAAACAAGCGTACAAAAGCTTATCCCAAAACTTACTAAGGTAAAAAATCCACAAGCGGTTAATGATACGAACCGTTATGTCAAAAAAGCAATTGAATACATCGAACAAAATTATGCAAACCCTAATTTATCCATCTATGAGATAGCATCTTATTTAGAAATCAGCGAAGGACATATCTCACGACTATTCCATAAGGAAACAAACTATACCCTTGCTGGATATATTACAAGTATACGATTAGAGAATGCTAAGAAACTACTTTGTAAGAATAACTATAGAATCAGCGAAGCTGCTGAACAAACTGGTTATACATCTGTCGCTTACTTCTCTTCCCTTTTCAAAAAGCGTTATGGACTAACACCTAGCGAATATCAAAATCAAAATCTCTAATATCAGAAATTTAAAAAAAATATCATTTTTCTAGAATTTAAAGCGCTTACATTCTCTCTTATAATATGAATAGATTTATTCATCAGGAGGGAAAATAATGAGTAAGCGTTTTTTATCATCAGTACTCTCTGTAGTACTGGCCGCATCATTGGTTGGATGCGGAGGAAAAGGAACTAACACCTCTTCCACAAGAGATACAGCCAATCAGTCTGAAATAGACAAAATTATCGCAGAAGCACAGACAATGTCACTCGAAGAGCTTGGAAAGAAAGCAATCGAAGAATCTAATGGTAAGACATTCTTCGGCTTAGGTAACTCTAGCCGCGGTAAGTCTGCACTGCCATTATTCATCGAATACTTACAGACAATTGATCCTAGCTACAAATTAGATTTCGAATGGCAACAGCCAAAGAACAATAAGATTTTCGAGCAGTTACAAGCTGACTCTTTAAAGGATCAAGGAACATTCGCAATGACCTTGATTCAGGATGGTAACCAGATTGAATCAAAGATGAATCAAACCGGTATCCTAAAAACATTCATTCCAAAGGAATGGGCAGATGCAAATGGCGTAAAAGCTAGTGACTACAAAGGCTTCCTACCATTACAAACACTAAATAAAGTATTTATGTACAACTCCACAGGCACTAAGAAATTTACAAACTGCTGGGATTTCGTACGTAAGGATACACATCCACTATTCATGGATATCGACTCAGAAATCGTCGGCAAGAATTTCTTGTATATGTTGACAGAAGATAAGTATGCAGCTGAATTAAAGGATGCCTTCGATAAGCTACCAGCTGACGCAAAAGCGGAATTCCAACCAACAATTGATGAAGTTGCGAAAGATGCTGAAAGCTTTAACTTAGGTGAAAATGGTAAATATGCTTTAGCTTGGATCAAGCTTTGGGTAAATGGATACAATGCACAAACAGATGATGGACCAATTTGTACAACCCTAACATCTGCATCCGCAACTGACCAATGTGGATTATTGGTATATTCCAAATTACGTTCAATCGAAGAATCTTCAGAAACTTCTGTAAATAACATCAAAGTTGCTGCATATGAAGATGGTTATGAAGGAATCGGTGGATTTGGATATTGCCATTACCTATTCTTAACAAAGAATAGCCCACTTCCATGGACAGCTGCTGCATTTATCGCATACATGACATGTACAGAAAAAGGCTTCAGTGCTTGGGGCAAAGATATGGGTGGTTACTCCTCAAATCCAGATGTTATGACAGCAACAGAAAAGACATTCAATCATGCACAAGGTGGATATGTTGATGGTGTAGATAAGTTCCCATCTAAGGATGACCGTGGATATGATTGGTGGACAACAAAAGGCCATCTCGTATTAGAAGATCCTGAATACTGTGCTTCAGTAGCATTCACTGTTGGTTCTTGGATTGAAACACTAGACAAATTTAACGGTAATACTTCTAAATAAACAAACAGTTATCATGAGGCACCCTACGTGGTAGTTGGGTGCCTTCCATTTTTTTGAAAGGAGACACACCTTGGATACAACAATTTCGAAAAAACGCAATGCGATTTTCTTTAATAAGATTAAAACCTATTTCACACAACCATTTAATGTGATTCTGCTCATCTTTGGTATCTTATGTACGATTGCAACAATATCACCTATTGTGGCAATCATTCGTGATACATTTGAGATTCACCCAGGAACAATTGACCAACATTTAACTGGGCAAACATCAGGATTAACCCTCATCAATTACATTGATTTATTCACAAGTAATTTAGCGAAGACAAATCTTTGGACACCGATGGGTAATACTTTAGCACTTGCCGTCCTTACATGCATGATTTCAATCCTATTCGGTGGTGTATTTGCTTTCCTTGTGACAAGAACAAATATGAAGTGCAGAAAGTACCTCAGTTCTATATTTATCTTCCCATATATTATGCCGCAGTGGACATTAGCGGTTGTATGGCAACATTTATTTAATTCCAATGCGATTACTGGTACATCTAACGGATTGCTTGCCTCACTATTTGGCATCAACATGCCACTATGGTGGTGTGTAGGATTATTCCCTTGTGCCATGGTATTAGGATTACACTATGCACCATTTGCATATATCTTGATTGGTGGTATCTTCAAGAACATGGATGCAAACCTAGAAGAAGCCGCAACAATCCTAAATACACCTCGTCATAAAATATTGACACGTATTACAATTCCAATGATCAAGCCTGCTATCCTTTCGACAATCTTACTCGTATTTGGTAGCGCAATGGGATCCTATCCAGTTCCACATTATTTAAATTTAACTACCCTTTCTACCAAGTATATTTCACTCAACAGTAAATATACGGGTGAAGCATCTATTCTGGCAGTTCTAATGATGATCTTTGGTATGGCAATTCTCGCACTCAACCAAGCATCACTAAAGAGTAGAAAGAACTACACAACTGTTACTGGTAAATCCGGACAAATATCAAAGATTAATTTAGGTAAGATTGGTAAACATCTAGTTGCATTTATCTTTGTTATCATTACATTCTTTACAAGTATCTTCCCAATTATCTCGTTTGCTTTTGAAACATTCCTACCTAATCCAGGTGATTACTCCTTCCTATATACAGGTAACTTCGCTAATCTAACAACAAAATGGTGGATTACAAATGAAAACATCACTGAAAATGGTATGTATGGACAACGCGGTATTTTATTCAATAGTACGATTTGGGATGCATATAAAGGAACTATCCTTGTCTCAATCGCCTGTGCACTAATTGCAGGTATCATCGGTACTTTAATTGGTTATGCTGTTTCAAAGAAACGCCGCTCGAAATGGGCTAATTACGTAAATAGTATGGCATTCCTTCCATATCTAATGCCGAGTATCGCAGTTAGCGCAGCCTTCTTCATTCTATTCTCAAATCAACATATCAATTTATTTAATACGTATACGTTACTTGTTATTGTCGGTGTGATTAAATACATTCCATTCGCAAGTCGTAACGCATTAAACTCTATGTTGCAATTATCTGGAGAAATCGAAGAAGCCGCAATCATCCAAGATATTCCTTGGATCAAACGAATGACACGCATTATCATCCCAATTCAAAAATCTTCGATCATCAGCGGATTCATGTTACCATTCATGACTTGCTTACGTGAGTTATCACTATTCTTATTACTATGTACGCAAGGATTTATCTTATCAACTACATTAGATTACTTTGATGAAATGGGACTATATGCTTTCTCAAGTGCAATCAACTTGATCTTAATTGTAACAATCATGCTTTCAAACTTGATTGTAAATAAATTAACTGGTGCAAGCCTTGATGAAGGAATTGGTAATTAGGAGGAAAAAATATGCCTGAAATCAAACTAACAAATATCACAAAACGTTGGGGTAAATTCTATGCTGTAGATAACCTCAACCTACATATTGAAAACAATTCATTTATTACAATCTTAGGACCATCCGGCTGCGGTAAAACAACAACACTACGTATGATTGCTGGTTTAGAAACACCTACAAGCGGACAGATTAAAATCGGTGACCAAATTGTTTATGATTCCGATCAAGGAATCAACATTCCGCCAAACAAGCGTAAAGTAGGATTCTTATTCCAAAACTATGCGTTATGGCCAAATATGACGGTTTATGACAACATCTCTTTTGGATTAAAAAACATCAAAGAAGAGCTTCCAGTAATGGATATTGAATTAAAAACAACTAGTGATGTGATTCGTTCATTACAAAATACAAATAAACTCACACAAATCTTTAAAGAATGTAAAGAGAAGACAGGAAAAATTGACAAGAAACGTCTTCTTCTAAAACTGATCAATACCTATACAATTTCCAAATATACAGCTGAAAAGATTTTCAAGTTCAACTTACATTCATCAAACGCTATCGAACAAGATGCAAAAAAATATATTCAGCAATTTGAAGAGAAGAAGAATAAACTAATTGCTGCACATCAAGCTAAGAATGAAACTATAAATGAGAAATTTGAAGTTCTAGAAAACGGTAAAGTGAAAACAACTATTCGTCGATTAAGCAATGAAGAAATCGATTTATCAGTAAATCGTGTTGCACGAATCGTGAAGATTGGTATGTTCATGGATCGCTATCCTGCTGAACTTTCTGGTGGACAACAACAGCGTGTTGCCATCGCCCGTACCTTAGCACCTGAACCACAAGTTCTATTTATGGATGAACCATTATCAAACCTTGATGCAAAGTTACGTTTAGAAATGCGTTATGAATTACAGCGATTACATGTAGAAACCGGTTCAACATTTGTATACGTTACACACGATCAAATGGAAGCAATGACACTTTCAACAAAGATCTGCTTAATGAATAATGGTTTACTACAGCAGTATGATTATCCATTATCACTCTACAACAAGCCAAACAACCTATTCTGTGCTGACTTCGTTGGTAATCCATCTATCAACTTCTTAGAGGCAAAAGGAAAACAGAACCAAGATGGAACATTTACTTTCACAGTATTAGACAATAAGATAGCAGTCTTTACACCAGAACACAATTTCAACTTGCAGGAATGGTTTGAACACCGTGATGCAGAAAAACATTCTAATGATCTTGACGAAAAATCTAGCACTAAGGTTGAAAAAGAGAATAAAGATGAAGTATTCAAATATCATATCCAAAAAGTTAATGAGGACTATATCAGCGATGATGATGTAATCATTACAAATGAGGACTTCATCTTAGGTATCCGTCCTGAAAAGATTACAGTCGATGTAAATGGTAAGTTAGATGCAGCAGTTGATGGCTCTATGCCTACTGGTATGGAGTCAACATTAAAACTTAACATCAATAACTATCTTCTTACATCTGTCATCTTTGGTAATCAATCATTCGTCATTGGTGACCAGGTTCATATCACAGTTCTTCCATATGACATTCTTCTATATGATAGAAAATCAGGAAAACTCATCGCTTCTGGTTCAGTAACAATTCAATAAACTTAATCGAAGGTCAGAAAATGGCCTTCTTTTCTTTTAAAAAAGTACTAAACTTGGTATATTCAGTACTTAAAACTTATCTTCTGTTTTTCAACATCAACTCTTGCCATTACACCAAATGGAACAATCGTACGCGGTGTCGCATGACCTACATTTATATTCCACACAATTGGCAAGTTTGGATTATTTACAATATCTACCAGAATTTCCTGATATTCCTTTGTATACATTTCATCCATTGGTTTTCCAACAAGAATCCCATGAATCACATCAAAGATACCTGTATTCTTTAAAGCCTCTATCATGTGACGGTATTTTTCAGGAGTTGGCTGTTCTTCACTTGATTCTAATAATAGTATCTTTCCTTTCCAGTCTTCTAAATTTGGAAACAGATCATATTTTCTACATAGTTCAACAGAATCCCTATGCCTTGTAGTATCAAAAATATCATATAAACTATCGATACATCCACCTAATATCTTTCCCTGGAATACTCCACTACCTTGTAATAATTCAAATCCTTGATTTGCATGCATGATGCGTTTTGTACCGACAGCTTCTGCACTATAATCACTACGTTCTTCATACCATACATCACTTGGTGTTATTTCGTGGATTGTCCCAGTTTCTAATAATTCCAAGAAATACTTCTCAGTGTATGGCAACATCTCTTCATCCAATTCACATACATCTGGAAGAAATGCTTGTCCATAAAATGTATTGAGACCTACTTTATGTAACATGAAGTGATTAAAGGTTGTATCGGAAAATCCAAGGAATATCTTTTCTTTTACAGCATTCTTTAATTCATCATGCTCAAAAAGATAAGGTAGTAAACGATACGTATCCTCACCACCAATTGCACATATTATCATATCGATTGAATCATCTTGGAATGCATTTAACAAATCACTCGCTCTATCCTTTGGATGTTCAGAAATATATTTCAATCCTTTGCATGCATGTTCCATAAATTTAACTTGAATGCCAAGTTTCTCTAAACGTTCTAGACCAATTTTTACTTCATGTTGTACAAAATATTCCCCAAGAATGCCACTGGATAAACTGACGATTCCGATTGTTTTCACTTTCTTCATAACACTAACCTCGTATAATTTTTAGCATTATATCACAAAAAACACAGTAGAGTTTCTACTGTGTCTTTAAACATGAATTATTCACCCTTTTCAAGAGCTAGTGTTCTAGTTGTTAGATCACAAACCTCAGCTGGTCCATAGTACTGAATTGCACCTGGGTATGTGTAGCATGTTTCCTTAGCCCACTGTTCTCTGTGTGCTTCGAAGAACTTGAATGGTTTACCATCAAGTTCAACAAGCGCCTTTCTAATAACTGGCTTGTCTTCACCATGTCTTCTTTCGATGTTCATCATCTTAGTGATTGGCATACCACCAGCTACCCATTCATCAGCTGACTTAGATAGGTTAGAAACCTTTGACAAGTATCCATTGTATCCATATTGGATCAACATGAATGCATTGTAACCTAATGAATAGCAGTAGTCTGCATCGAAGTTAGATGGGAATGCACATCTTCCTTCATAACCGAAGAAGTGGTGTAAAGCATTGAACTTACCCTTGTAAGAACCTGAAGCCTTTCTTTCTTCTAACTTAGCTTTCACGATAGCGGAGAATAACTTCTCAGATTCAATGAGAGATACCTGTACGTTTCCGTGTGGGTCTCTTTCTAAGAATAACTGCTGTTGGATTCCTTCTGGAAGAATTGCGAATACTGACATTGCTTCCTTAGATAAACCTTTTTCGATAAATGCATACTTTTCTTTCCAGTTAGGTAAAGCATTGAATGCTTCAGCCTTACTACCAGCAAGTAATTCATTAATTTCAGCGATTAATGCAGAGAACTCTGGAACGAATTCAACGACACCTTCAGGAATAATTGCTACACCGAAGTTCATACCCTTAGCAGCTCTAGCTTCTACAGAGTCAGCAATATAGTCTGCAATCTGTGATAAGGACATCTTCTTTTCAGCAACTTCTTCAGAAATTAAGCAAACGTTTGGTTGTGTCTGTAATGCACATTCTAGTGCAACGTGAGAAGCAGAACGTCCCATTACCTTAACGAAATGCCAGTACTTCTTAGCAGAGTTAGCATCTCTTTCAATGTTACCGATAACTTCGCTATATGTCTTAGTAGCTGTATCGAAACCGAATGAACATTCAATATCTTCATTCTTTAAGTCACCATCGATTGTCTTAGGGCAACCAATTACCTGTACACCAGCATCATGTGCTGCAAAGTACTCAGCTAAAACAGCAGCGTTTGTATTGGAGTCATCACCACCGATAATAACAATCGCTGTGATACCGTGCTTCTTACAAACTTCAGCCGCAACTGCAAACTGCTCTTCTGTTTCAAGCTTTGTTCTACCAGAACCGATGATATCAAATCCACCAGTATTTCTAAACTGATCGATATAAGCATCATCGAAAATTAAATAATCATCTTCAAGTAATCCACTTGGACCCTTCTTAAATCCATATAATACATTTTCTGGATTTGTTGCCTTTAAAGCATCGTATAGACCGCACACTACGTTGTGTCCACCAGGTGCCTGTCCACCAGAAAGGATTACACCTACAACCTGCTTCTTAGCTACGGATGTATTCTGTCCCTTTTGGAATGTGATTTCCTTCTTACCATAAGTATTTGGAAATAAAGCCTTGATCTTTTCTTGATCTGCAACACTTGTTGTCTCTTCCCCTTCCAAAACTGAAATCTCAGAGATACCGTTTCTTAGCATCTTTGGAAGCTTTGGTGCATACTGATATCTAGCTTTTTGTAGTGGTGATAAATCTGTCATATTTTTACTCCTTTTCGATTTAAACCTCATTATTAGAATACCACAACTTTTTTGAAATAAACATACAGAAGATTCGCCCGATTGGCTCATATTTAACCATGATTTTATAAATAGAATGCCGATATAAAAACATCACCATAATAGCGATGCTTTAAAGATTTATATTTGCTTTTGAATATACTTTACTACTTTGGTTAGTTTACTCTTCTTCCATTCTCCATCTTCAGCCTTTTTGGCAAGTGGATAAATCAATTGGAAGTCAAGTGCTTCTCCCTCTACACGACCACTTCGCTTAGGAGCCAAGAAGTTTTCTTCCCACTTCTTTTCACTTGCATTCTGATATTCCTTTGGATTCAAGTAAATTAACTGTCTCTTATATGCAGAAATCATCATCTTGGCCGCAAGTGCTTCTAAGTGTCGATACTCTTCTTCTTGTACATCTACAAAGATATCAGGCAATTTTGCGGTACGCACATGTTCTAACTCACGATTGATACGAATACCACATGCATCCCAAGTAAACTTCTTTTCAGTAAAATTGATTTTGACCAAGATACCATGCTCTGTATTGTATTGCGCACGTTGATAATCTGTATCAAAGATAAAATTTCCAAGGGAATAAAAAATCACTTTATCCCCAACAGTCTCATAATTCATCGGTACATGCGGATGATGTGATACCACAATATCTGCACCCATCTCTAAGAATCGATGATAACGATCTCTTGTATAGGAAGATGGAAGTGAAGTAAACTCTTCTCCACCATGACAAACAATCACACACCAACGGCATGTCTTTTTGATTTCATCAATATTTTTCTGGATGCGTTCCATATCATTCCAAAGAAGACATCCAGCACGATTTACATCCGCTGGTTTACAACCTCTACGATAACCAACACTGAACAAGCCAATTCCACCAGCCTCGTCAAACAATAGTGGTCTAGCAGCTTCGTCAATATTCATGCCTGCACCAACTGTTTGAACATGATTTTCACCTGCAAGTTTTAATGTTTGTGCTACACCTTCTTCACCAGCATCTAAGATATGATTATTACATAAACTCCACACATCTGCATGCATGTTATTCAATACTTTAATTGCCTTTGGATTCATTGCATGAATGAGCTGTTTCACACCAGATGTATCATCTTGTGGTGGCAAGTCAATGAGTGCCCCTTCCACATTTGCTACAACATGATCACCGCTATGCAAAAAACGCAAAACACCATCTGTAATCAGATGCTTATCTTCCCATTTTTTATCCATGTACTTATCAAAGCCAATATCGCCTGTAAATACAAATGAACTCTTCTTTTTCATATCGTCACCATGTTATTTAATCTTTCACATCATAGTATAAGTTTTGTTCTCTTTCAATTCTAATCCTTTACTAAGAGATTATTCATCTTAAATTGTAATTGTCACAAAGACACTATTCTGTCCTTTGATTAGTTCGAAACCAGCTTCTTCATAAATTCTGATTTCTTCCTTTGCGTTCACATCCACCAAGGTCATCATTGTGTTTATTCCATTCATTTGAATGGCTTTTGATAAGAGTGCTTGTTCATATCCTAAGTTTTGATTCTCAGGTAATACAATTAAACTATATGGCTCATTTTGTTTATAAGCATATGTAACATCTAAATATCCAACTAACTGTTCTTGATGAATTGCCAAGAATACTCTAAAACGATCGAGTGCAGATAACACCTTTTCTGCTGTCCAGTAAGTTTCCTTAACGTGCATATCAATATATGCCTGTTTCCACTGTTCAGTATAGAGTTGTATATCTAACGGATATT
>CALEMV010000086.1 GCA_937910655.1 uncultured Solobacterium sp. | reverse complement strand
TTAATTTAGGATATATTATCCGCACTTTATATAGTGCAGGTTGTGATGGATTAATTCTTCCTAGACATGATTGGGCAAGTGCGGAAAGTACAATTGTCAAATCCAGTGCAGGTGCGTTTGAATACATGAATATTGTGATGTCTGACGACTTACCACAGTTAGTAAAAGATATTAAGAAACAAGGTATCATGACTTATGCTGCGATGCGTAAAGATGCTATTACATATCTAGAAGCTGACTATCATATTCCATGCTTACTAGCTATCGGTGGTGAGATGAGAGGATTATCATCTGCAGTACGAAATGAAATTGAACAGAATATCTACATTCCATACGCAAATGATTTCCGCAATGCATTAAACGCAGCCAGTGCTGCAGCAGTATTATCCTTTGAAGTCTATCGACAAAGACTATAATCACCCGAAGAGATTCGGGTTTTTATTTGAACTATGATAAAATAGAACACAATAAGGAATTAGGGGACATGCATACAATTCAAGAAAAAATTATCCAATATTGGACCAATCGTGCTGGGAGTTATTCCATTGAAAATAATGAAGAGCTGGCAGGGACATCTACGGTTGCCTGGCTAAATGAACTCACAAGACACTTTCCAAAGAAGAACGACCTCAAGATATTAGATATCGGTACTGGCCCAGGCTTTATGGCAATTCTTCTCAGTCGAGCAGGTTATCAGGTGACTGGTATTGACTGTACTGAAGAGATGTTAAAACAAGCTCATGAAAACGCAAGAAAATATCATTTATCCATTCGTTTTCTCAAACAACCAGCAGAACATTTGGAGTTTGAAGATAATTCCGTTGATGTGATTATCAACCGTAATCTAACATGGAATTTAGAGAATCCAATAGCTGCCTATCAAGAATGGTATCGTGTACTAAAACCATCAGGTAAACTCATTGTCTTCGATGCGAATTGGTATCACTACTTATTCTCTGTAGAGTTACGCAATGCGTATGAAGAAGACCGACAAAATGTAAAGCGAGCGCATCTGTACGATCATAATATTGGCGAAAACTTTGACCAGATGGAGCATATCGCAGAACAATTACCGATGACGCTTATAGATAGACCTTCTTGGGACAAAGTAGAATTAGAGAAGATTGGCTTTCAAGATATTCAGATTGATACAGAAGTATACCAAAGAGTATGGACGCAAGAGGAGAAAATTAATTACGCTTCAACTCCTTTGTTTGAAATCGTCGCTACGAAATAGATGTGATATGATATGGCTATGGAAAAGATAAGTTCATTACAGAATACAAAAATAAAAAACTGGACGCTATTACATAAGAAAAAATACCGTGATGAAACGGGTTTATTTCTTGTGGAAGGAGAACATCTTATTGGTGAAGCTTTAGCGGCCAATGCCGTAGAAACAATTGTAACGGATACAACTTCACCATTTGACTTTGAACATGTGGTAGAAGTAACACCTGCCATTATGGCAAAGTTATCTGAGAATGTTTCAAATGTACATTACATTGCGGTTTGCCATCAACGTAAGTTAGATATTACAAAACAAAATCGTCTATTATTATTGGATGGTATTCAAGACCCTGGTAATCTTGGCACACTTATCCGTACCGCAATTTCATTTGGTTTTGATGGCGTGTATTGTTCAACTGAGACTTGTGACCTTTATAACGATAAAGCAATTCGTTCTACCCAAGGCGCATTATTTCATATTCCTGTTGTACGCAAAGACTTCTCTTCTTTAATTCCTACATTACAAAGTCAGGGTGTAAAAGTTATTGCGACTTCCTTACAGGAATCTACGACAATGCGTGAGATACCTGTAACAGAATGTATGGCATTTGTAATGGGAAATGAAGGACAGGGTGTTCATCGAGATATCATTGCACAGGCTGACTATCGTGTACGTATTGAAATGGAAGGCTTTGAGTCTTTAAATGTAGCAGTAGCAGGTGGAATTATTATGTATCACTATCGGAGTGGTAAATGAGCCATAAGGATTCTAACTATTTATTAAAAGATTTACAACCATCCCAGTTTTATATTTCGCAAGCAAAACTATCGAACATTCAAGCATGGTTTCGTAAAGATGATTTATCAAACTTTGAACCTTTACCTGTGAAGGTATTAGATGGTATTCCGATCTTAACGGATGGACATACAAGGGCAGTTGTGGCAATACTTGCAGGCTTGGAATCGGTACCATTAGTTTATGAAGAAGATGAACTGGATTGGAATCTATATCGTTATTGTGTAGAACAATGTAATCAAAAGGGAATTCATTCTCCATATGATTTGGTTGACAGAGTTATTTCTGCTCATGACTATGAAGAAAAGTGGATTGGCTGGTGTGATCAAATACCCAGTAAGCTACAACAGAATAAAAAGTAAAAGGCACATCGAGCGATGTGCCTTTTGTCATTAGTGTTGTTCGTAATGAATTTCTGTTCCTTCGTAAGCTGCACGCATTAATTCGATCATATCCTTGATCATTGGAACACGTGGGTTTGCTGGGGAACACTGGTCTTCGTATGAGAGGTAAGCTAACTTCTCTAAGCTTTCTTCCCATTCCTTCTTGTCAACGTTCTGTGACTTGAAGTTCATTGCCATACCAACTTCAATACCTAAATCGTGAACTGCCTTGGCAAACTTTTCAACACCTTCTTGTACTGTGTTGAACTTGAGACCAATAGCGTGTGCTAATTGGCAGTAACGTTCATCAGCGTTGTAGTATTGGTACTTAGGCCATAGACCTGGTTTTTCTGGTTTTGTGCCGTTATAACGGATTACGTATGGTAATAATGTACCGCAAGTACGTCCATGTACTGTGTGGAATTCAGCACCAATCTTATGAGCCATAGAGTGGCACATACCTAAGTAAGCGTTGGCGAATGCCATACCAGCCATTGTGGAAGCGTTATGCATCTTCTCACGAGCTTCTTCGTCCTTAGCACCATAATGTACAGCTCTTGGTAAGTATTCAAATACCATTTGTACTGCCTTTAATGCAAGAGCGTCTGTGTAGTCAGTAGCCATAACGGATACGTATGCTTCACATGCGTGTGTTAATACGTCCATACCGGAGTCAGCTGTAACCTGTGCAGGTAAGCTCATTACGAGTGCTGGGTCAACGATAGCGACTGTAGGTGTTAATGAGTAGTCAGCTAATGGATACTTGAGTTTGTTAACCTTATCTGTGATAACTGCGAATGGTGATACTTCAGAACCTGTACCTGATGTAGTAGGGATACATACTAAGTGTGACTTCTTACCTAATTCAGGATATTGGAATGCACGCTTACGAATATCCATAAACTTCTGCTTCAAGTCAGCGAAGTCAACTTCTGGGTGTTCGTAGAATAACCACATACCTTTAGCAGCGTCCATGGAGGAACCACCACCTAAAGCAATAATTGTATCTGGTTTGAAGGCTTGCATTAATTCCCAACCCTTCTTAACTGTCTGTAAGGATGGATCTGGTTCAACGTCGCAGAACAATTGAACTTGTACCTTATTCTTACGGGCTGCTAACTGTTCAGTAATTCTTGATACATAACCTAAATCAACCATTGTGCGGTCTGTAACGATGAATGCACGATTGATTTCACGCATGTCGCGTAAGTATGTGATGGAATTTTGTTCAATATAAATCTTGCTTGGAATCTTGAACCACTGCATTGTATTTCTCCTTTTACCTATCTTCTTGATGTTAATCAGATTAATTGCACTAACGTTACCGGATACTGAGTTGTGACCATAAGATCCACAACCAAGTGTTAATGATGGAATAAAGGAGTTATAGATATTACCGATACCACCGAATGTAGTAGGGGAGTTCCAAATTAAACGACAAGCTTTAATGCGTTCACCAAACTTCTTTGCTAATTCTGCGGAACGTGTATGAATCGCAGCTGTATGTCCAACACCGTTTAACATAACAGTAGCTTCTGCTTTATCAAATCCATCTTCAACGGAACTTGCTTTTTCCATTGCAAGTACTGGTGATAGTTTTTCACGTGATAGTGGTTCTTGAACACCTGGTTTTTCTAATTCAGCGATTAAGATAGATGTTTGAGGATCTACTTTGAAACCTGCTTGTTCAGCAATCCAAGCAGCTGGCTTACCAGCAACTGCACCGTTTAACTTCGCATTTTCTACGCCCTTGGAGTGAGCTGTATATCCAAACATGTATGTTTCAAGTAATTTCTTTTCTTTAGGTGAGCAGAAGTGTACATTATAGTGTTTGAATTCTGCCTTAACATCTTCATAGATATTCTCATCAACGATAACTGTCTGTTCACTAGCACAGATCATACCGTTATCGAATGCCTTGGACATTGCGATATCGTTAACTGCTTGCTTGATATCTGCAGTTGTTTCAATATATGCAGGAGCGTTACCAGCACCTACACCTAATGCAGGCTTACCACAGCTGTAAGCTGCCTTAACCATTGCGTTACCACCAGTTGCAAGAATTGTAGAAACACCTGGATGATTCATAAGTGCACTTGTTGCGTCCATAGATGGATGTTCAATCCACTGGATGCAGTTTTCAGGAGCACCAGCCTTTAAAGCTGCTTCATATACAATGCGTGCTGCTTCAGATGAACACTTCTGTGCATTTGGATGGAATGCAAAGATGATAGGGTTTCTTGTCTTTAATGCAAGTAAACTCTTGAAGATTGCTGTTGAAGTAGGGTTTGTTACTGGTGTTAAACCTGCAACAACACCAACTGGTTCAGCTACTTCTGTGATACCTGTAACAGGGTCTTCGCTAATGATACCAACTGTCTTTAGATCACGTAGGTAGTTCACCATGTATTCGCAAGCAAATAAGTTCTTTGTTGCTTTATCTTCGAATACACCACGTCCTGTTTCATCGATTGCCAACTTAGCTAATGTACCGTGTTGATCAAGTGCTGCTACTGTACACTTTGCGACGATATAGTCGATTTTTTCTTGGTCAAATGATGCAAAGTCATTTAGTGCCTTTAATGCAAGGGCAACTTTATCGTCTACTTCTTTGACACGAACTTCCACAGGGGCTGTATTTACTTTTGTTTCTTTAGTTTCTTTCTTTTTGACTGCCATGTCCTTTTCCTCCATGTGAATTATTTCACGTAAGCAAGAATACCACGTTTGCATAATCAAGACAATAGTAAATGATAAAAAAATCACAAGTAATCGCTTACATTTTAAAAAATAATATTTTTGAAAGAAAAAAGGGCATTATTGCCCTAAGAAAATGTTGTATGCATGTTAATAATACTGACAGGAAAACCGTCTTTCATCTGGGATAATATGGACGGCTTTGCAGGAATAATCATCTACTTTGATGAAACGACCATCTCCTTTAATGATAGTAGCAAGGAATTGGTCAATGGTATCACTTTCTCCTTGTACATAGATTTCTACCAAACCATTATCTAGATTTTTCACACTTCCCGTTAATCCATAAGATTGTGCATGCATTGAAACGAAGTAACGAAAACCGACACCTTGAACTCGTCCTTCCACAAAAATATGATAGCGTACCATAACATCCTCCTCCTTACAGAGATTATACAAAATGGATTTTCTGATGAGCAAGTCATATAATGAATGCAGGTGATAAACATGATACATTTACTATTAAATCAATTTACTTTCGACCAAGCTTGGGGCTTTAGTGAACTATCTCAACTCATCGAGAAAGATATGAAGGTATTGATGATGCCATTATCGTATAACGATGGTTGGTCTAATGAATTTGCGACATGGGATGACTTTTTTGCGAAAGGGAAACCATCGTATGAAATGATGGTACGTCCTTTCTATAACTATGGCATCCGTGAAAAACAAATCAGTTGGTTTAATTATTACAAGGATAATTACGCTAGTGCAAAAGCGAAGATTGAAGCTGCGGATATTATTGTGGTCACTGGTGATTGTGGCGAATGGATCATGCAGAGAATTGAAGATTTAGGCTTACGTGATTTACTGTGCAACTTTGATGGTATCCTAATTGGACATCATGCAGGTGCTCTTGTACAACTAGATACATTTCACGAGTCAAATCTCGACAACATATTTGAACTACAAGAAGGACTTGGTCTACTATCAGAATTTGATGTGGATATAAATTACGTCGAAGATGAAGAACATTTATCTACAATCATTCGTGAAATTGAAGATGTAGGAAATCCAGTAGTGGCAATCCCTAAAAATAGTGGTCTTTTAATTGTGGATGGAGAGTTTACATTATTAGGAGATTCCTTCGTTTTAAATCATACACATCTTGATGATATCTATCGTGCCTATGATAGTTATCGTTATGATGTATAACTACTAAAGGAGAAATTGTTAATGAACGCAGATTTTCATATCAATGGAATTCAACTAGAAACAGAGCGACTTATTTTAAGACCGTTTGTAAAAGAGGACTTAGATGATTTTTATGCTTACGCTTCTGTTGAGGGTGTCGGTGAAATGGCTGGTTGGAAACATCATGCCAGTAAAGAAGAAACGCAAAAAATATTAGATATGTTTATCGAGAGTAACCAAGTATTTGCAATCTATCACAAAGAAGACCAAAAAGTAATTGGCTCTCTTGAAATCAAAAAATATGGAAGAGAAGAAGCTTTGACAGAGTTTGCAACCTATCAAGGAAGAGAACTTGGTTTTGTTTTAAGTAAAGACTATTGGGGAAGTGGTATCATGCCAGAAGCAGTAAAGATAGTTATCAAGTATTTATTTAATGAATTGAACTATGATTTCCTGCTTTGTGGGCATTTTTCATTTAACAAACAATCAAAGAGGGTTCAAGAAAAACGTGGCTTCCAACCATATCGCAAACTAATGATGACTACCTCTGAGCATACAAAAGAACCAATTATTTTGAATCTTTTGATGAATCCACATAAAAATATAACATTAGAGTTTTCTCATCCTGAAACATTGATTTATCCACAAAATATATCAGGAAAACATATATAGAAATATGTAGTAGTATGCGGTGAACAACAAAATATAAGTTGGACATCTATGATGAAAAAGGTATGATAGTTGCATGAAATATATTGTATGTGATGACGAACAGCTTCAAATGGATATCTTGTGTAAGTACATTCATGAATATGCACAAGCACATCATCTGGAGATTGAAATATTGAAATATACAGATTGTGATAATCTCTGGTGGGATTTGCAGAATGGTCTTGTCGCAGATTTACTTTTATTGGATATTCAAATGGAGAATATGACAGGGATTGAACTTGCCCGTAAGATGAGACAAGCACGTCTAAATCATTTGATATGTTTCATCAGTGGTGTCAAAGACTTTGTCTTTGAAGGATATGATGTAGACGCATTAGCCTATCTTTTAAAACCTTATGAGAAAGATCAATTATTTAAGATATTAGATAAGGCAATCAAGCAATTACATATATCAGAAGAATTTTCGATTATTTCTTCTAAGAAGGAAGTATATAAAATTTATCATCGTGATGTGATTGGTGTTGAAGCACTTGGCCACGAGACAAAGATTTATTTGCGTAGTGATGGTATGAGCGAGGAAACAACAATTATTATCAAACAAAGTATTCGTGAAGTTCTCGAAATGTTACATATGCCATTATTACAAATTCATCGCTCTTTTGCGGTAAATATGAAAAATATTGTACGTGTAACAAAGAAGGATTGTATTGGTGAAGATGGTATACAGTTCCCAATCGCACGTGGTAATTATGAAATGTGTATGCAGGAATTTATCGCAGCCAATCGAGGTGTATTATGATGGCTGTAATCATATTGATTGGTTTAGCACTTTATGAAGCTATTATCAAGAAGATACAGATAACATTCATGCATGTGATTGTGTCGATTATGATACTGGCACTTACAGGATATAGTGTTTATCGTTTCTCTTATATGATAGTTGTATGGATTTTCTTATGTTTTATTTGGAATCATTATCATTTCTTAAAAGAAGAAAGAATCTTTTCAACTATCATCATTCTGTTGTATCTTGGAATTCTGTTCCTTGGTGTTTATTATGATGGTTTTATCGCAGGTGGTATTGCAGCACTAATTTTTATTTTATTGGAATATCTCTTACAAAGAATTATGAAGCGTGAAGAAGATAAAACAATCATCTATCAGAATAAACTGATGAAACAGCAGATGGATGAAATTGAAAACATCTACATGACTATGCGTGGATGGAGACATGACTATCATAACCATCTACAGTCTTTAAAAGGATATCTTTCTTTGAATAAAGTTGAGCAGATGAAAGACTATCTCAATGAACTTGAGACGGATTTGGACTCTATCGATACACTCTATCATTCCGGGAACTTACAATTAGATTCTATCTTGAACGCGAAACTTGCAATTGCGGAAAAAGGGCAAATTCGTATTCATTGCGATGCGTCAATTCCACCACAATTACATGTATCAGATTTAGACTTGTGTGTTATCTTAGGAAATCTATTAGATAATGCGATTGAATCTTGTCGTAAGATAAAAGATCCGGATGAACGATTTATTCGAGTTTATATTGGCATTCTAAAGAAACAACTCTATATCTCAATTACAAACGCTACAAGTGAGACAGTAAAGCAACGTACCGATCACTATTTCACGACGAAGCGAGGTGACCATGGACATGGGCTAAAGAGAGTTGACCAAGTCGTGAAGAAATATGATGGATATTTAAACCGTCAAAATGAACCGGGAGTATTTGCAACGGAGATTGTATTACCACTATAAGCATTTCGTGCATGAATTTGAACAATTCATGCATTTTTTTATTTGCTTCTGTCATATGAAGTATTGTATTTCTGCAAGGAGGTAATCACTATGAAGCTTACTAGATGGAATATTTATAAGGATATGCTCTACCGATTATGGAAATGTGATTCACATGTAGTCAAAATGATGTTGTTAGAGATTGTTATCTCAGTAATAGAAGGATTTATCGCTGTATTATTACCAGCTGCAATCATTCAATTTATTACTACAACCCAAGATTGGATAACATTGGTATTACAAATACTTGGTTTATTTGCGGTGTATGGACTCTTTAGCATGTGGCATGTTTATCTTGCGACAAGAAATGGTATGCAATATGTTATTCCTAGGCAAAAATTATTTGTCTTGCCAGTGCTCAAAAAGGTGCAGGATTTAACGTATTCTTACTACGAAACTAAACCTGCTCAGGAAAAACTAGAAAATGGATTTCGTGCATTAAATTCGAATATGGAAGGTGCGGAAGGTGTCTACCATAATACTTTAGTTGTTTTATCCGCAATACTCAGTTTGATACTATATGCAGTTTTTATCAGTCAAATTGGTCTGCCAATCCTTTTAGCGCTATTATGTATTTCCTTTCTTCATTATGGAATCTACGAAAAATGTTATGCATTGTTTTTAAAGAAAGATGAAGAAAAGGCAGAGAATTATTCTAAGTCTCGTTATTTTAATAGCCTTTCGCAAAAGAGTGCGAAGGGAAAGGATATCCGTCTCTACCAAATGCAAGATCTTTTAAAAGCAAAGATGCAAGAAAATAACGATATTCTCGTACAGAAGACAATCGCCGCTTCTAAATACAAAGGATGGATAGCACAAACAGATGTTATTTTAGGATTTATCCGTGATGGGATTACCTATGGATATCTAATCTATTTGATGATGCATGGCATGATTGAAATGAGCTCATTCGTTCTTTATATCGGTATTGTCATTAGTTATGGTCAACGATTCACAGCTTTAACTGCTGAGATTGCGAAATTACATTCTAATCTAGATTTAACAAAGAGAGCTTATGAATTTAAACTGGACAAAAATGTGATTAATCAAGATGGTAAGAAAGTGAGTGCACCATTCGATATTATTTTTGAGAATGTATC
>CALEMV010000085.1 GCA_937910655.1 uncultured Solobacterium sp. | reverse complement strand
GTATTAACAAGTATGGTAAGAAATTAGGACTTGAAGTAGAACATTACATTATCTCAAGTGGTATGAAGGAAATCATTGATAATGTAACAGTTGCGGATGCGTTTAAACATATTTATGCATGTAGCTATTTCTACGATGAAAATGGATTTGCTAGATGGCCAGCACAAATTGTAAACTACACAACAAAGACACAATATATCTTCCGCATCAATAAACAAGTCTTAGATGAAAATGACTCGGAAGACCTGAATACTTATATTGATCCAAAACTACGCCCCATCCCATTAACGAAAATGGTTTATGTTGCGGATGGTTTAACAGATGTACCGTGTATGCGTCTTGTAAAAGAGTATGGTGGTCGTTCGATTGCGGTCTATAATGAAAAATCTGCGAAGGCAAAAAAGATTGCGGAAAAACTCATTCGTGAAGAACGTGCAAACTATATGGTGAAAGCGGATTACAGTGAAGACTCAGAAATGGAAACGCTAATGAAGATGATACTTAATCACATGAGTGCAGATAGTGCCTTAGAAGCTTTGGAAGGCAAAATCAAATAAAGAGGGATAGATTAATGACAAATGCAGAGAGATTTTTAAATGCCTATGCACAATGTGAGAAGAAGTTAGCAGAACTGGCAGAACAGCCAAAATATATTCCGTTCTCACAACTTGTTGCGCGATGTGCAAATCGAAGTAGAGTCGTCGCAATCAACCAACAATCTTTGCGTGAGTATAATGAATTGCGTAACGCAATCGTACATATTCGTGGTAGCGAAAAAGAAATTATCGCAGAACCATGCGATAGTGTAACAGAGGATATTGAACGTATTGCAAAGTTATTAACGGATCCACATGATATTTTAAAGTATGCAAGCATGCCTGTTAAAACAGTGCATATCGATACAAGTATTCGTGATGCTTTTCAACTGATGCAAGAAATGGACACATCAAAGCTTCCAGTATATAAGGGGCAAAATTTTGTGGGAATGATTACGTTAGATGAAATTGCAAAAGTTGCGATGCAAGGAAGAACAGATAATACAGTTGTATCAGATATTATCTCTTCTACCAAAAACTCTAGAGTTGTATTTACTTCGAAGAGTAATAATGTGGATGTTGTATTACGTTATTTCGATAAGGCAAGAGATGAAGGTATTACGCTACTAGCAATCCTAATCACCGAATCAGGAAAGCCTAGTGAAAAACCTATCGGAATTATCACAACAGCTGACTTACCAAATATCTTAAATATTTATGCATAAAAAAATAATAGGGTGAATGCCCTATTATTTTAGTTCGAATTGTAGTGATGCTTGACCATCTTTGTAATGCAAGTGCAACATTGCACCATTGATCATTGTGATGCGTGGTACAGTATGACCAATATCCGCATCATAGATAACTGGTATATCTTGTAATGCATGTTTAATTGCGTCTTCATAACTTAATCCAGTACTATTGGATTCAAAACAGGTTCTACCAATAATAATTGCTTTTGTTGTTTGAAACCAGCCTATATACTTCATCTGTAAAAGGGTACGGTAAAGTGTTTCACTATTCATTGCAAAGTTATCGAAATACCAAATAATACCATCATTACGATAACGTTCGATAAACTGTAAGGTACCATCGTATGGTGTGCCAATTAAATCTTTCAATACATCAATACAACCACCGATACATCTACCTTTAACATCAATTGAAAGTGAAGAAGATTTCCAGATACTATCTTTATTATAGATAATATCATCACTGAAGAAT
>CALEMV010000084.1 GCA_937910655.1 uncultured Solobacterium sp. | reverse complement strand
TCTTTAACTCTAAATGAACACACTCGACATCCGACATCACCGGAACGTATTCTGTGCCACGTTTTTGACGAGTTTCTGCACCCTTACCTGTAATCAAGATTACTGTATTACCTTGCGTATTTGCGGCATCTTCCACAGCTTGCGCAATGGCTTGTTTTCGGTCGATAATGATTTCATATGGTGCCTTTTCTTTTTCAACTGCTCTTGCGATTTCCTGAGCAATTACCAGTGGATCTTCTTCCCCAGCATCTTCTTCAGTTAAGTAGATGTAGTCAGCGTATTTCCCTGCAATTTCTCCAAGGTCATGACGGCGATCTTGTGCCTTCTTACCAGGGCAGCCAAAGATAATCGTTGCACGATATCCGGGATATTCATTTCGTACAGATTCAAATAATTTCTGAAAGGATAACCGGTTATGTGCGTAGTCTACAATTGCAGTTATCTTTTGATCGTTTGATGTATAGATTTCCATACGTCCAGGAACCTTTGCCTGATAGAGACCTTCTTGAATGTCACTGACAGGAATATCATACAAACGTGCTATTGCAATTGCACATAGTGCATTAGATACGTTAAATAACCCTGGCATCGATAGTTTAAACTCTTCGTCAAAGTCACTTCCACGAACATTGAAGACAATATCATTTCCAACTTTATGAACATTGTAACCATAGAAGTCGGCATCTTCATTTGTTTCCGAGAACGTAATTACTTTCTTACTAGCTTTCGCTGCTTCTAAAATCTCTTCACAATGCTCAGAATCTAAGTTTACCAATCCATATGTACACTGCTCAAAGATACGTAACTTAGACGCAAAGTAGTCTTCCCATGTAGGATGTTCAACTGATGATATGTGATCATAGCCAATATTTAAGAATGCCGCAACGGAGAAGTTTACACCTAATACACGGTCATACTTCAATGCTTGTGAAGATACTTCCATCGTCACAAAGTCAATATTCGACTCAACTGCATTTCTGAAGTGTCTTTCTAAGTCGAGTGGCTCTGGTGTTGTTAAGTGTGATTCAAAACGTTCAACACCATCATAGGTGCCAATCGAAGAAATCACGGCACTTTCTTGTTTCTCAATACGTTTTAGATATGTATCTAAGATTGTCTTTACATAATATGTTGTTGTAGATTTTCCTTTTGTTCCAGTCAGTCCAATAACATTCAGTTCTTTCCATGGATCGTTGTAGTACATCGTCGCAAGATTTGCCATTGCATAACGTACGTTTGTTAGTGGAATCCACGGAATATTCACTTCTGGATATTCTACTTCACTTAAATATGCAAAGGCCCCTTTATTAACCGCATCTTGTAGATATTGTGCTTTGAAATGCACGCCTTTGCACAAGAATAATGTATTACTAACAATCTGATGTGAATCACAGGAAACAAGTTCCACAACAGTATTCATGCATGTATCGGATAGGTTAACATCACCTAATACATTTTTCTCTTGTAAAAGTGAGATATAGTCTTTTAATAAGTATTTCTTCATCTAAACCTCCTATACATGTAGTGGTTCACGGTCAAAGAAGCGAATGCATTCCTCTGCTAAAACCTCCATCGCATCAATATAGAATGAAGGAAGTCCATGATATTCACGGTATACAGACAATTCTGTACAACCAAGAATTGCACAGTCACAACCAGCATCTCTTACCGCTTTATCAATGGCCGCAAAACTATGCCGATTTCCCTTTTCTCCACGTTTAATTTCATCGTAGATTAAGGACATTACCTTCTTTTGTGTCTCAGCGTCTGGTTGCCATGCTTGCATACCTGCCGCTTCGATTTCACGACGATAAACACCAGTCATAATCGTACCATCAGTCGCAAGTATCGCAACCTTCTTATGATTTGTTTGTGCCAAACGCTTTACTGTTTCGCGTGGCATATGAATAATTGGAATAGAGATTTCCTTTTGCAAACGATCCGCGAAGTAGTGTGATGTATTACATGGAATCGCAATACAACAACTACCACAACCCTCTAATAAATGACAATCATGCAACATGCGTTCATATACGACATTCTCATTCCCAGATAGAATCGCAGCTGTACGATCTGGCATCTTTGTATCAGATAGTATCATAGTTGGAATATGATCTTGATCACAAACCGCATCGGTGCGGTCTAGAATCCATTGATATAAGATTTGTGTTGCCTGTGGACCCATTCCACCTAAGATACCTAATTTATCTTTTGTCTGTTCCATACATGACACCTCTATGATTTCTTTACTGCGTATGTCTCGTAATTCTTTCTTTGTCTCTTCAAGTTATACCAAACCCATAAGCGATGGAAGAGGTTCTTTTCCCCCTTATATACAAGGGAGTTTGTCATCTTACCTGCTTTTTCTAGTTGTTTCATCTTATCGTGGTAGGAAGATACGATAAAGTCTCTTGCGACATCGGATGGTACAACTTGCCATAAGCTTTCATTCTCGCAGATTTCAAATGGAAGTTCTTTGTCTTCAATGTAATCTTCCACTAGATAACGTGCGATATTAAAACCTGCACCTGTTACATAGTAATTACTTCTCCCTTGACGGCAGTTAATTTCAAATAGTTTTAACTTGCCATCACGTTCATCATACTTCATATCGAAGTTAGAGAATCCAACGTAGTGAATATCTTCTAAGAACTTCTTTAGCTTCATACAGATTTCTTCATTCTTCTCTGTCATGATAACCGCATGATTCCCTAATCCATGTGGTGTATGTTCTTCCAGTAAGACATGGCCTAAGCACATCATCTTAACCTGTCCATTCTTGTCAGAATAGTTTGTTAATACACGCATATAGGAGTCATCACCAGGAATACAATCTTGAATGATCAATGTATCTGGATAACCAGCCGCATAACAACGATCTAGCACATCATATAATTCTTCCATTGTCTGTAAGATAAATACCTTATCATTGCCTTCAAATGGATGTTCCCAATAGGTTACAGAGTTTGAAGGTTTACAGATGAATGGTGCTGCGAATGGCAATGTAAAATCATGACCCATCTCTTTGTGATAGATAAAAGTTGCTGGATGGTCTAAACCATATTTATCGCACATCTCATAGAATTTTTCTTTGTTGATAAGGATATTTAAAAGTTCTGCGTCAATTCCTGCTACGATACAGTTCTTTGGAAATAAGTGCTTATTTTCAGCAGCTAGCTTTACGTATGCATCACCACAACCTATGACAAGTACTTTTCCATCTTGGTGACTATTTGCGAAAGTCACAACATTCTTTACATACGCATCTGCATCTTCATTATTTTCACATGCATGATAATCAATTATAGAACTACGATAAGCAGGTCCAGATAAATATTTACCAAAACATGTAGAACGTAATCCATACGCTTCATGGAACGCTCTTGCAACAGAGTATACGTTTATATCACCACCAAATAACAATGGATAGATTTTTTCCTTCATAAATAGCCTCTTTTCTTTCAATCTACTTCGTTTATTATACTACACAGTTGCTTTGTTGCTTAGAATCGTCCTGAAAGTAGAAATATAGCAAACACAATTGCATTCACAGCAAAAACTGACACCACAATTCCAGCCACTATCAAAGTAGGATTTATTCTCTTTGTGATAAATACGTTACAACCATCTAATGGCTGTTCGTCTGTCCTAAATAACTTATCTATCAAAGGAATATTCTCTGTATCTCTACTACGCTGAATCGTCATTAGATAGTTACCTGGTTCTGCGTCAAACCAAAAGTGTTGTCTAGAATATTGTGTAAAGCTACTTCTTTCTACTTTGAACGTCGTACGATATAAAGGGATTTCTCTACCAGTCTCCACTTCGTTTATCACAATGTTCAATCTTGGGTAAGAAAATTTACCTAAAGGTACCCTGAACCAAATCGCAAAACTACCTTGTTCAGTGATTGTAAATTCATCACAATCAAGCGTGGCCGGCATTTCAAAGATGCTCTTAGCAAATTCTTTAAAACGTATTACAAACACAATTGTACCAATGAGACACAATATGCCTACCAGTACTATTAATATCACTAGAGCCTTCATAATTCCTCCATAACATCC
>CALEMV010000083.1 GCA_937910655.1 uncultured Solobacterium sp. | reverse complement strand
TTTTAGTATAGCATAATCTAAAAACTCAATCTATTTTTCGAACTTCAACGGAATTAGAGAAAGACTCAATCTTTTCACGTGTAGCCAAACCCTTAGAATACGCTGTGGCAGATCCACAGGATGCCCCAAATTGGAAGCTATCTACGATATTTCTAGAGCGGTTATATTCCATTAAGAATCCTGCAACGAGAGAATCTCCAGTTCCTACTGTATTGACGATTGTTGTTGGGTCTAATACTTCACACTGGAACGTTCCTTCCTTTGATGCTAGAACCGCATTACCACTGATATCTAGTATCATTACGTTTTCAACCCCTTGGGCATGTAAGTCTTTTGCGGCACGTACCATATCTTCTGTTGTTTCAACAGGATAGGATACAAGTGCTCTTACTTCTTCCTTTGTTGTCTTCAACAAGAATAACTTCGTAGATAACATTTTCTTTACAAGCTCTGCATCTGTATCTAAGACAACTTTAATTCCATCTGCCTGTAACTTCTTTAAGATAGATACCATATGATTGACCGTATAAGATGGTGTGTTTCCTGCTAATACAAGTACATCATTTTCATAGAGTGTATTTAGCTTTCCTGCTAGATTATCTAAATCCTTATCCTGGATATATGGACCACATGCATTCATGTTTGTGTCTGTTGTTGAATTACACTTTACATTGATACGTGTATTGCCATCGATATAGGAGAAGTTAGGACGAATGTCTTGATACTTTGTTAATAAGCGAATATAAAAATCTTTGGTAAAGCCACCTAGGAAGCCAAATGCGCGGGATGGCACTCCTAAGTTACTTAACACGATAGAAATATTGATTCCCTTGCCACCTGCTTCATAATATTCCAAATCAGAGCGATTTGTTTTCCCTGCTTCAATTGGATCAGTAAACTCCATGTAATAATCTAATGAAGGATTAATTGTACATGTACAAATCATATTATACCTCTGCTACATTCTGAATAATCTTCAAGATAACTTGTATGGATAGTTCTAACTCATCAATTACACAGTATTCAAAGCGACCGTGGAAGTTTCCACCACCACAGCCAATGTTTGGACACGGCAGTCCCATAAAGGAAAGCTGTGCACCATCCGTACCACCACGGATTGGTTCTGTCTCTTATACACAT
>CALEMV010000082.1 GCA_937910655.1 uncultured Solobacterium sp. | reverse complement strand
CCAAAATGTCGGCTTTAGAAGCTACTTGGGCTAGATTGTGGGTGCGAGAGTGGGTCAAGGTTACAGTTGCATTTTTAGCCAACAGCAACTGAGCCATGGGTTTCCCGACAATATTGGAACGACCAATTACGACCGCATTTTTACCTTCTAAGTCAATCCCATATTCATGAAACATTTCCATAATTCCTGCAGGTGTTGAAGGAATCATAACTGGGTGACCAGACCAGAGGCGTCCCATGTTGAGAGGATGGAAACCATCCACATCCTTTTCTGGATCAATAGCTAGTAAAATAGCTTCTTCATCGATGTGTTTTGGTAATGGAAGCTGGACCAAAATCCCATGCCATGCTGGATCTTGATTGTATTTAGCGATTAATTCTAACAATTCCTCTTGAGTAATGGTCTCAGGAACTCGCACAACTTCACTTTGAAAACCGGCAGCTATCGCTGAACGTTCCTTGTTACGAACGTAAACCTGACTGGCTGGATTTTCTCCCACTAAAATAACGACCAAACCAGGAACCAAACCTGTCTCTTCCTTTAACTTGGCTGTCTTTTCAGCTAACTGTCCCTGTAGCTTGGCCGCTAAAGCCTTCCCATCAATAATCTGTGTCATGTATTTTCTCTTTTCTAACAAATATTTTCTATTATACCAAAAATTATCTGGAGCCTCTAACATTTTTTGGATAGCTCCTCTTATAGTTACAAGCTATAAGAAAACTCAGTTAGAAGACCAGTCATTCTCTTACTGGAGGATAAAGGAACTCCACAGAATAAAGATATTAATTTTTGATTCTGCATCAAAAATAATGTACAATATAAGTAAAGGGAGTCTTACAATAAAAGGAGGAAAGCCATGCCAATCTTTAATAAATATATACTATTTTTTATATTTCTGATACTAGCACTATACTCTGATAAGCTTTTCAAAAAGAACCAACAAGTTTGGAAAATAATTTTCGTAATATTAGGTGTACTTACAAGCATTCAAGATATTGATATCTATGGGATTCGTTATATTAGTGCTAGAGATATTGCGTATGCATGCACGCATGATTATGTGTGTAAATTAATCGGTACTGGTATAAAGTCTAATGATAGTGTTAGTGCTACAGTTATTCCAACCTTTATTCCAAAAGAGAACCTTTTTGCGACAATACCGGCAAACTTCAACGCAATCGAAAGTGATTCAAGAACACTTGGTAAGATGACTTATGTTGGTCAAGGCGCAGGTTCTTATCCAACAGCACATGCGGTTGTACAGGATTTGATTGATTTACTCTATAAACAAGATATAGCAATCTTAAGAGAAGAGAGTATTCGTGTTGACAATACGAGTCGTGTATCCTCATTCTATGTTCGTTCAATCAATCTTGATGATATCAAAGATATGATTGAAGAAAGAATTGATGAAGATACATGCATTACAAAGAAGATGTCATTTGTAGAACTGGCTTCTTTGATTGGAAAATTAGAAGATGGTGCAGTATTTGTGGCGGAGGTAATGCATGATTGTAAGTAAGTTTGGTGGCTCCTCAGTAGCTAGTAAAGAACAATTTGAAAAAGTGAAGCGCATTGTGGATGCGAATACAAATCGTAAGTTTATTGTCGTAAGTGCGTGTGGTAAAGAAAATCGTGATGATTATAAAGTGACGGATTTACTTTATCTTTTACATGCACATATTAATTATGGTGTATCCTATGAAACTATCTTTAATC
>CALEMV010000081.1 GCA_937910655.1 uncultured Solobacterium sp. | reverse complement strand
ATTGAAGTTGGTAGACACATTGGTGGATATGAGCCTTTTAGTTTAGATGTATCCAGTTATATCAAGTATCAAAATGCACTACTTGTAAAGTGTACTGATCCAAGTGATACAGGAGAGTATGCATATGGGAAACAGAAAATTCAACATGGTGGTATGTGGTATACACCAATGTCTGGTATTTGGCAGACAGTATGGCTAGAAGACATTCCTCTACATGGGGTACATGCATTAAAGATTACACCGAACTATGATAGACAAACTGTTTATCTAGAGATGGAAGGTGATTTTAATCATGCGACAATTACCATCAGTGCAGCAGGGAAGATGATTTATCATGAGATGACGGCGGAGATGCGCAATGAAATCTATATTGAAGACATGCATCCATGGTCACAGGAAGATCCTTTCTTATATGACTTATATATTGAAACAGAAGATGATATCGTGAAGAGTTATTTTGGTATGCGTTGTTTCACTTGTGAGAAGGATGAAAAAGGTTATCCTCGTTTCTGTTTAAATCATGAACCAGTATTCTTAAGTGGTGTATTAGATCAAGGCTATACGCCAGAGGGAAACTTAACGTATCCTGATGATGAGATGATGATTTATGATATTCAAAAAGTAAAAGAGTTAGGTTTTAACATGATACGCAAGCATGTCAAAGTGGAATCTCGTCGTTGGTATTATCATGCTGATTGTCTAGGAATGCTTGTCATGCAGGATATGCCGAATGGTGGACAACCAAGTAAATTGACAACTTTATACTTACCACACTTAAATATCACGCGTATGAATGACCAGAAGCAAAAACACCTAGGTAGAGGTGATGACTGGGGTAAGAAAGCATACTATGATGAATTAAATGCAATGATTCATAACTTGTATAATGTTGTATCTATCTTCGCGTGGGTTCCGTTCAATGAAGGTTGGGGACAGTTTGATAGTGCTAAGGTAACTAAGCACATTCAATTGATGGACTTAACACGTTTTGTGGATAGTGCGAGTGGTTGGCATGATCAAGGTGCTGGGGATTTCTATAGTCGCCATGTGTATTTCCATACCTATACAAATCCACAGAATCATGAAAAGAGAATGTCAATTTTATCTGAGTTTGGAGGTTATTCTTATTTAATTCCAGGGCATAGCCTTGCCCAAAAGCTTTATGGTTACAAAAAATTCACAGATAAGTTAAAGTTAAATACAGCGATTCGAAAGTTATATGAAGATAGTATTATTCGTAATATTCCAAAGGGATTAACTGCTTGTGTATTTACACAGTTAACGGATGTGGAAGATGAGTGTAATGGTATTATGACGGCGGATAGAGAAATCGTGAAGTTGGATGAGAAGAGAATTCGTAATCTTAATCAACGATGCATGAGGAGGTTAAAGAAATGAGAAATCAAATTGTTATCGCAGAAGCGTTAGGTGGTAGTGTTAGAATCCACGCAGTTGATACAACAGATATCGTAGAAGAAGCTAGAAAGTTACATCACTGTATGCCTACTTCTGCTGCAGCGTTAGGTAGAACCTTAACGGTTACAGCTATCATGGGTAGTGATTTGAAGAATTCCTATGAAAAGGTAACTTGTATCTTTAATGGACGTGGTCCAGCAGGTACTATTCTTGCACAAGCGGATGGTAGTGGGAATGTGAAGGGCTTTATTGGAGATCCTGCAATCTATCTTGTACGTGAGGATGGGCATTTAGATGTTGGTAAAGCAATTGGAACAAATGGTACATTAACAGTTACTCGTGATATGGGTTTGAAAGATCCTTTCTCTGGTATGGTGAATATCCAGACGGGTGAAGTTGGTGATGACTTTGCGTATTACTATGCAATCTCTGAACAGAC
>CALEMV010000080.1 GCA_937910655.1 uncultured Solobacterium sp. | reverse complement strand
GATTTGATATCTTTC
Source organism: uncultured Solobacterium sp. (assembly GCA_937910655.1). Taxonomy (GTDB): domain Bacteria; phylum Bacillota_I; class Bacilli_A; order Erysipelotrichales; family Erysipelotrichaceae; genus Bulleidia. The sequence continues at coordinate 5,459 of CALEMV010000080.1, read as the reverse complement.
AGTTAATTTATTCTAATCATAAATTCTGGTTGTTATAATACAAATTAGATAAGACAAGAACAAAAGGAGGAAACAATGTCCATATTTAATTATACAAATGAAGAATTAGAATCATTAAAGGCAACATTTACAGCTACAGAAATCCATCAACAACCTTCAACTTGGGAGAAGACAATCGAACAAGTACGCTCACGTGCAGAAGAGATTAAAGCATTTATCAATAAAGTTATTCATCAAGAAGACTATGATGTAATTTTGACGGGTGCTGGCACAAGTGAGTTTGTGGGAAATGCATTATATTCCTATTTAAATCGTAAGTTAAACTACAAGGTAAAGAGTTACGCCACAACAGATTTGACAGCTACACCTGAAAATTATGTATCTGCTCATAAGCCAACTTTATTAATCAGCTATGGTCGCTCAGGTGACTCGCCTGAGTCTATAGGCGCAATTCAATCTGTAGAAGCAGTGAATGATAATCTATATCACTTATTCATTACATGTAATAAAGACGGTGCTTTAAGCAAGCGTGCAAATACAGAAGGTGATCGTTGCCTCGCAATTAATTTAACACCTGAAACATTGGATAAGAGTTTTGCGATGACATCAAGCTTTACAAATATGTATCTTGCAACAGTACTCTGCTTTAACCTAGATCACTTTGATGAAACAGTCGCTGCTGTAAACGATGTGATTGGTGCCGCAAAACAACTTGTTGAAGAAGATTGGCCTACTATCAAGGAATTCGATGGTGCGTTTGACTACGGTAGAATCGTATACTTAGGCACAAATACATTAAAGGGTATCGCCCAGGAATCTGCACTAAAGATGTTGGAATTAAATGCTGGTAAGATTGTAACGATGTATGATACACCATTAGGTTTCCGCCATGGTCCTAAGTCCATCATCGATAACACAACATTAACAGTTCTATATCTCTCTGATGGTGAATATCAAAGACAATATGAACTTGACTTATTGAAAGAAATGTCAGGTCAACGCAAAGAAAATCGCATTATGGTTGTATGCAATACGCCATGTGAACTAGCAAAATCTCTTGCGAACTATTATTATTGTTTTGATACACCAGCGAAGGATAATGTCTTTGTAGGTTTAGACTTTATTATCGTTGCACAATTGATGGCATTATTTGCGTCAATTCGTAATCACTTTACACCGGATAACCCATGTCCAACAGGCGAGGTTAACCGTGTTGTAAAGGGTGTAATCTTATATCCATATTCTAAATAAGGAGGAATGTTATGATTGGTATTGTTGTTACAGGACACGGACATTTTGCTAGTGGCCTAACAAGCTCAGTAGAACTCATTGGTGGTAAGCCAGAACATTATCATGCAGTAGATTTCGTTCAAGAAGACTCTACAGATGATCTCGAAAAGAAATTAGAAGCAGCTTTTGCTTCCTTAAAGGATTGCACAGATGGAATCCTCGTATTCACTGATTTAGTTGGTGGTTCACCATTTAAGGTTTCTGTTGAACTAGCAATGAAGTTACAAGATCAATACAAGATTGTTGTATTATCTGGTTCAAACTTAGGCATGCTTGTAGAGGCAAATCTAACAAGAGGATTCGCAAGTGATATTGATTCCTTAGCTGCTCAAACAATTGAGACAGGTAAGACTCAAGTAATGCGCTTTGAACTTGTTCAGCACGAAGAAGTTGAATCCGAAGACGGTATTTAAAAACAAAAAATCGATATAGCTTATGTATGCTATGTCGATTTTATTATAGGAAAACGAAGTTTCCTATAAAAACCATACGCTATGCGTATGAGAAGAGAAAAGCTTAAGCGATGAAAAAAGCCTCCGTATATAATTGAATAAGGCTGACAACCGAAATTCAAAATATAAGGAGGAGATATCAATGGCAACAAAGCCAAATGACGATTCAAGTTTATCACATACGAGATGGAACTGTAAGTATCATATTGTGTTTATACCAAAGTATAGAAGAAAGGCAATTTATGGAAAATTAAGAGCAGATATAGGAGGGATATTGAGACAGCTATGTGCATATAAAGATGTAGAAATCATAGAAGCACATGCAATGAGAGACCATATACATATGTTGGTAAAGATGCCGCCAAAGATTGCAGTATCAAGTTTCATGGGATACTTGAAGGGCAAATCATCATTGATGATATTCGAAAAACATGCAAATTTAAAATATAAATATGGCAATCGAAACTTTTGGGCGAAGGGCTACTATGTAAGTACGGTAGGACTGAATACGAAGGTAGTAGAAGAGTATATCCGAAATCAAGAAAAAGAAGATATGATACAGGATAATCTAAGTAAAAAAGAATATGTAGACCCTTTTAAAGGGTAGGCCATAGTGTGCAAACACGGTTGTCAGTCTTTTACACAAGACCCTTAAGGGTCGAAGTGTGGTAAAGGCCCTTATAGGGTAGCCTAAAAACCGCACGTTATACGTGCGGATTGTTATTTTTGGGATTTAAATCGAATATAATTTGTCAATAAATCAATGAATACAATAAAAGGAATTAATGGGCTACAGACTGTATCTTTTGCGTTTGGAATTTGATAAAACTCCGTAAATGTAGGTTTTTTTCCTAGTTTTGTATTTGATTGTCCGATATAAATTGCGTAAGGTTCATGCGTTAGCAGATGTGTAAAGGATACTGAATCCATTGTAGGTTCATCCTGCATAGAGATATAGATGAATAAGTCGTCATGCTGGATGAGATGTGAACGTAATTGTAGAAAATCTACATTTGGAATGATAGAAATATCATAACCAAGATTGATTAAACGATATTGAAATGTATTTGCAATAGTTGCCGCAAAGCCCTCACCATAGATGTATATCTTTCTGGATTGGTCTAGAATACCTTGCAGGTGATCAAAATCTTGAGCAGCGATCTCTATACACTTTTTCTTAACAGAATCGAAATACTGATTCTGTATATTCTCTTTAATATACTGGTTTTCATCGGATGAATCTATTTCGCAGTTTTGAAGGTCGCTGCTGTATTCATAAATGAACTCACGATAACCTTTAAAGTTACACTTTTGTGCAAATCTTGATAGGGTTGGTTCAGAGACATAGAGTATCTTACTAATACGTTTTGACGAGAAATCTAAAAGCTCAGTATTTTCCAGGAAATAATCCGCAATACTTTGTTGTAAAGAGGACATTGTTGGGTAGACACTTTGGATAATCTGCTTGGTTTTTGTGTTTAATCGGATGTTTCGAATCATAGGCTTTCCTCGTTGTGTGTACGAATGAAATTGATGAGAGTACGTGTAGCGTTTATATGCGATGTTTTATTAGGGTGGCTTGCAAAACAGAAGCCATCTTTTTCAGTTGCAGTATCAAATCTTAAAAATAGACTAGATGTTTCTACGGCAACTTTTTGAACGGAAGAAAGGAGCGACTCTTCCATGAGACCATAACATAATAGGAACTTTGCATTAGGGAACTTTATCTTTAGTTTTTGAATGAAATTGATATATAGTTCCTGGAAACGTTGTTCACGTGTGGAAATTCCTCTTGTGAAGGATGCGTCATTAGTGCCTAGGTTAATAATCACCCAAGATGGATTTTCGCTTATGTTGTAAGGGAATATACTAGGTAAAATATCTTCATCGTTTGGCTTATCTTCCGTTTCTGGAATCCAGCGAGATAAGATGCCATTGCCACTATATGCGACAATGATAGGCAAAACATTTAATAATTGCGAAACCATATAAGGATATGCATGCGTACAATCCTCGTAATGTGTATTGAATACAAGAGGTGTTGTATCTGCTTCCAAACCATAACCAGCAGACAAAGAATCTCCTATCCAAAGGATAGAATTCGATGGCTTATCCCACTTAGAAATTTCTCCATCGGTTTGTAGGTCTTCTAATTCAAAGTAACCATATTGTAGTTCGGTAATCTGAATAATTTTAACATGCATAATTTCCCGTTTTGAGAATGTAATGGTATATGCATGACTTCCTTCTTTTAAATCAATTTTCTGAAATAATTCATCATCCACAAAGATTGCTAAAATCACAGGACCATATAGTGTATGGTGACTGGTGATCTGTAATGTAATACACTCACCAATAAATGTAAATTGAAAACCCGAGGCAGACCACTTAAATTGATAAGAATGATTTACCTGATTGCATGGTGGTAAAAATGTAAGTTTAGACAATAAATTCATAACACTATATTACACGAAAAATTTTTATGAGAGTCTATTTAGAAAGTACTTTCATAAAACTCAAAACAATAGAAAGCGCTTTCAATATATCCTGTCTCTTATACACATAATGAAATTATGGAAGACATGCTAGATAAAACAAATCTACAATCCCTCTTAGAGGAAAATCATTGGTTAAAGCCATATTTCAATCAAAAAAAGATCATTTTTAAACAAGATACAGTTAATGGTTATCAAGTTTATTTTAGTGATGATGAAATTGAAATTGTTTATTCATCCATCCCACAAAGAAATCGTGCACTACTTTCACTAACAACGACAAAGTATGATGAAACAGAAACAAGTGTAGTAAAAGATCTTGGTGTAATGGTGGATTGTTCTAGAAATGCAGTACCGAAAATATCAACATTGAAGAAATTTATTCGATATCTATCCTTTATGGGATACACATTTCTAGGTCTGTACATGGAGGATACGTTAAAGATTGATGGTGAACCGTATATTGGCTATCAAAGAGGAGCGTATACAGTAAAAGACATTCAAGAGTTAGATACTTATGCACAACAGTACGGAATCGATTTGCGACCATACGTGCAGACATTAGCACATCTGAATCAAATTGTTCGATATGAAGAATATCAGAAGATGATTGATGTCGATGATATCTTACTTGTTGGATCAACTCGCACATATACATACCTAGAAAATCTATTTAGAACATTAGACAAAGCATTCCATTCACGAAAAGTGAACATTGGAATGGATGAAGCATTCATGTTAGGCCTAGGCAAATACCTAAGTGAACATGGTTATCAAAACCGTTTGGAAATTATGAATCAACACTTACAAACGGTAAGAGAGATTGCTAGTAAATACAATTTTGAACTACAGATGTGGAGCGATATGTTCTTCCGCCTTGCGGCAAATGGTAGTTACTACAATCTAAGTCAGGAACAAATTCAAAAAATCAAAGTTCCAGAAGATGTAAATTTAGCTTATTGGGATTATTACTCAACAGATAAACAACATTATGCGGATAATCTAAAACTACATAAAAAGCTATCACAGAACATCTCATTTGTAGGAGGGGCTTGGAAGTGGACGGGATTTATTCCACATAATCGCTACAGCATTCATGCATGTAAAGCTGCAATTCAAGCATGTATCGAAAATCATATTGATGCAATTACTTTTGCGGCATGGGGCGATGATGGTGCAGAAACATCACTCTTTGCAATCTTACCAGTACTATTTGTAAATG
>CALEMV010000079.1 GCA_937910655.1 uncultured Solobacterium sp. | reverse complement strand
CGACAGAAGCGATGAAGCGTGGTCTTTCTGGATTGGAGTTTGCTAGTGGTATTCCTGCTACTGTAGGTGGATGTATATTTATGAATGCAGGTGCTTATAACATCAGCATGAAAGATGTTATCAAAGAAGTACTTGTATATCGTGACCATCAGTTAGTATGGTTAAAGGTATCTGAATGTGATTTCTCCTATCGTCATAGTATCTTCCAATCTAATCCAAATTGGTTGATTTTAGGTGTACGTTATGGTTTAACACCAAAGCCAAGAGAAGAGATTGAAGCATTAATGGATTCTCGCCGAAAGAGAAGAGTAGACTCACAACCACTAAACTTCCCAAGCTGTGGTTCTGTATTTAAGAATCCAGAAGGTCATAATGCATGGCAACTAATTGATGGTATTGGCTATCGTGGAAAACAAATTGGTGGGGCGATGGTCAGTGATAAACATTGTAATTTTATCTTGAACGTTCATAAAGCAACCGCACTTGAGTATTTAACTTTGATTGAAGAAATTCAAAGAGAAGTTAAAAATAAATATAATATTGATCTCAAGATGGAAGTGGAGAAGTTCAATTGGAAGTAAAGAAGAATCGATTAAACGCAGATTTCGAAAAGATTCCAGAAGCGGTTGAAAGAATCTTTAAAAATAAACGTTTGGCAGCAAATCTTAAATTATTTCGTTCGAGACAACCAGCGTTATTTAATCTAGCTATAGTGATGGCAATCGTTGTTATTGTGGTGATGTACTTGTTATCTCCGATGTCTTCGGTTAGAGCGGTATCCATTCAAGGTAGCACGTATCTAAGTGATGATTATATTAAAACAATTGCGGGAGTTAATACATCTTCAAAGTTATATTTCACTATACCGGTATTAGTAGAAAGAAAATTAGAAGTTAATCCATTAATTGAGGATGCAAAAGTCAGTCTAAACAGTGGTAATACGATAACAATTACTGTAAAAGAAAAGAAGTTAGTTGGCTATCAATCTGAGGGTTCTGAACTGATTTGGTTTGGTAATGGTGAGCAAACGACTATTGATGATAGCAATCGACAAGTAGTCGCATCGCTTCCAAAACTAATTGGTTTTAGTGATACAGATTTATTAAAAAAAGTATCGGTCGCATTAAATGAGATTGATGATTCTATTTTGCAGCAGATTTCTACAATCTCTGTATATCCATTACGCTATGATGCACATGCATTACTGGTGCACATGCGCATTGGTAGTTACTTTGTAGCTTCGTATAACAATCTGAAGATTTTAAATGATTACTTTACAATCTACAGTCAAGCTACAGATAAAACAAAGTGTTTGTGGGGGACTAGCAAAGATCAAGTTGCCTATACAGCTGCTTGTCCATGGGAACAGAAGGCATCAGATATAGCAACAGAAGTTACAAATATTGCATATTGGTATGATGCTGAAGGTAATGTTCGTACTGATGCAAGTGGTTTACCAATTGAGAAACACTTCTATACAGATGCTGAAGGAAATGTTGCAATTGATGTAAATGGGAATCCTATCGCAATACCAATTGATGATAAAGGAATTGAGGTTATTGATGATAAGTTCCAAGAAAATTACAAAGCAGGATATTATTCGACTGGTGTTTTGAATACACCAACACCTGCGCAGTAACATGAAAATCCTGTGAAATAAACGATATACAGGTAACATATTTTGTATAATAATAACCATTTTGATATAATACATAACGTTAGTAAGGAGTAACTTATGGCAGTTGAAAAGAAAACAAACTATGGTAATATCTCCGTTTCAGAAGAAGCAGTAGCTTCGTTAGCTGGTGGAGTAATTACAGAATCTTATGGTGTTGTTGGTATGGCCAGCAAACAAATTTTAAAAGATGGCTGGGCTGAACTATTAAAGAAAGAAAACTATACGAAAGGTGTAGTTGTTCGTAATGGTAAAGCTGGTTTAGAAATTGATTTATATATCGTTGTAAGTTTCGGTGTTAAGATCTCAGAAGTTGTTACCGAAGCACAGAAGAAAGTTAAGTATATGCTTGAAAAGTCACTCTCCCAGGAAGTTGCCCAGGTGAATGTCTTTGTTCAGGGCGTTCGCGTCGTAGCATAAGGATATGGGGTTAATGTAATGGAAAAGATTAATGGTTTAATTTTAAAGAACTTACTTGAAAGTGGAGCACACAATCTAAGCAATCAACGTAAAGCAGTTGATGCGATGAATGTATTCCCAGTACCAGATGGAGATACAGGTACAAATATGTCTTTGACTATTTTGAATGGTATCTCAGAAGTTTCAAAGAGTGGATCAGAGTCACTTTCAACAGTTGCTAAGATTTTTAGCCGTGGTTTATTAATGGGTGCACGTGGTAATTCAGGTGTTATCTTATCTCAGATTTTCCGTGGCTTTGCACAATACGCAAAGGATAAAGAAGAACTGACAGTAGAGGAATTCTCTGAAGCGTTAGTGAATGGTTCTAAGATGGCTTACAAGGCTGTTATGCGTCCTACAGAAGGAACAATCTTAACAGTTGTTAGAGAAAGTGCTGAATATGGTGAAATCTATATCAATAACCATCCTGAAACTTCTATTGAAGAATTTGTAAATTATATTGTGGACGAAGCAAACGCTTCTCTACAACGTACACCTGAATTATTAGATGTACTCAAGGAAGCTCATTGTGTAGACTCGGGTGCAATGGGTTATGTGACAATTCTTGAAGGTTTCAAGTCTTATCTACAAGGCAAGCCAATTACAGAGAACCTAGCAGGTGATACTGCTGATACAGAAGTACCTGAAAAGGCTTCTGGATATCGTGTTGAGTATATTGTTTCTCTCAGTGATAACGGTAAGAAGACTTTCAAGGAAGAAAGAGTTCGCAAGCAATTAGAACAGATTGCCAATGATATTCAATTAGTTGTAAAAGAAGATGCATTTACATTAAGTGTTCATTCTATGACACCTGGTGAAGTGTTAATGCTTGGCCAGAAATATGGTAAGTTTGTTAAGGTTCAGGTTGAAGATATTCAATCAGACTTACAACCATCCTTAATGGAGGCTGAAGAATCAGCAATTGAAAATGCAGCTTACGGTATTATCGCAGTAGCTGCAGGAGAAGGCTTGAAGAAATTATTTACTGATTACCGCGTAAACTATGTTGTAAGTGGTGGTCAAACAATGAACCCATCTACAGAAGATTTCGTAACTGCAATCTCTAAGGTTCATGCGGATACAATTTATATCTTGCCAAATAACTCAAATATTATCATGGCTGCAAAACAAGCTGCTGAAGTAACAGAAGATAAGAAGATTATCGTTATCGAAACTAAGTCTGTACCGCAGGGCTTAAGTGCTTGTATTAGCTTCAACCCTGAGGAAGAAGTAGATGCAAATACAGAAGCGATGAATGAAGCAATCACACTAGTAAAGACAGGTTCTATTACTTACGCTGTTAAGGATACAACAGTTGATGGTAGAGAGATTAATTCTGGTGACTACATGGCTATCTTAGAGAAGGAAATTATCTTCAATGAGAAGGATAAGTTAGCAGTTACTAAGGAATTAATCAAGAACATGTGCGATGAAGATACAGAAGTTGTAACACTCATCAAGGGTTCTGAAGCTACTGATGAAGAGTGCGAAGAAATTCGTCAATTTATTGAACAGAACTACAACGTAGATATCGACGTTGAAGATGGTCAACAGCCAGTATACAGTTTCATTATCGGAGCTGAATAAAATGATAAGGAACATTCTCATTTATGGAATGTTCCTTTTTTAATCTCCTTCATGTATGATAGTTTTGTTAGGAGTTTATGGATAATACTAAGCAATTAAATATCGAGTACTTTTCTTTACAGTCATTATTTTGGATGACATACTGCATGGTTGTTGGTTTTTCAGTAACCTATCTTTTATCATGCGGATATTCAAATTCTGAAGCTGGTTATATCTTGGCTTCCGCAAATATATGTGCTTTAATTTTACAGCCATTTTTTGCGGATTTAGCAGATCGTTCAAAGAAGATTAACGCAATGACAATTTTTTTGGTATCGATTGTAATTATCTTTGTGTGTTCAATAGGACTATTCTTTATTAGCGTTCGTTCGGTTATATTAACACTTAATTATGTTGTAATGATAACGTTGGCGAATGCTGTCATTGCATTTTTAACTTCTGTGCAGTTTTTAATGGATCCCTCAAAGTATAAGATTAACTTTGGCTTATGTCGTGCGGGAGGTTCATTATGTTTTGCGATTCTTTCTGCAGCGATGGGGATTCTTATTGAAAGAATCGGTATGAAATCTATCCCGACAGCACTGTTTATTATTACGGTATTAATCATTTTATTATGCATATATATTACGCGTCATCGTATCCAAACTACGCTAGATACGACGAATTCTTTGACGAACAATAAATCTAGTTCATTACTTGTATTCTTTAAAGAAAATCCAAAGTTTATAGTTTTATCTATCGCAATGTTATTTATCTATTACGCTCATGCCTTCATAACAAACTTTACGATTTCTATTGTGCGTAATGTTGGTGGAGACAATCGTGAAATGGGATATCTCATTGCGTTTATGGCACTTATGGAACTTCCAGGTATGATTGGCTTTAAAGAGATCAGTCGTCGTTTTAAAGTATCTTCTTTACTCTTATTTTCGATGATTATGTTTAGTATCAAAGCTATCATTGTTTGGTTATCTCCATCATTGATGACTTTAACTTTTGGTTTTGCTTTACAAGTTGTTTCTTTTGCGATATATATTCCTGCATCTGTGCAATATGCAAATATTATCATTGATGAGAAAGATACTGTTAAAGCACAGATGATGTTTAATTTAATGCAAACTGGTGGTGCGGTATTTTCATCAATCATCGGTGGATGGTTAATTGACTTTAGTGGTATATCACATGCATTACTGATTGGTGCTATTTTATCTTGTATCGGTACGATAATTGCATTTGCAGGTATACAAAATACAAAGAGGTAACTATGAAGAAATTTACAAATCATATTTATTACATGGATAACAATCCAGAAACAGATCAACCTTACGTCTATCTGATTCATGGCTCTAAGTTTAACTTACAGATAGATGCTGGTAATAGTCCTGAAAACTACCATAAATTTTTATCGGAAGTGAAAGACTTAGGTTTAAATCCACCTAAGCTTTTAGCGATTACACATTGGCATTGGGATCATACCTTTGGTATGGTTGGTTGTAGTGTTCCAATGATTGCTTCTGTAAAAACCAATGAATACTTAAAGAAAGTAAAAAATTGGAAATGGACAGAAGAGGCGATGCATGATCGTTTAAAGACAGGAGAAGATATACAGTTTTGTTACGATTGTATGCATAAGCAGTATTTAGATATCGGAACAATTCAAGTATGTAATGCAGATATTACATTTCATAGTGAAATAGAAATTGATTTAGGTGATATTCACGTAAAAGGTATTCAAATTGATACACCGCATACAAG
>CALEMV010000078.1 GCA_937910655.1 uncultured Solobacterium sp. | reverse complement strand
TTAATAAGAGCATATTTGAAGATAAAAATATTGAGAATTTGAAAAAAACGGAAATAGAAATTGTAAGACGAGAAATTGGAATGATTTTTCAAAAACGAATTTAATGGCACCTTTTGCGTAACCAATTGGAAGATAAATGCATTTTGGATATAACTGCTGTAGTAACTGTTTATCATTTACATATAGTTTCTTAACGGAATTTAAATATGATTGATGAATACAATCTATATTTGATTTTAATTGTTCAAGATACGCTTCATATTCTATTTTACGTATGTGTATCTTTTTCTGATTATCTTTTTTCTCATGTAGTTGTTGTAATGGATTCCAAAGAATTGTACTTAGCAACATCATACTTGGTAGTAGAATCATCGGTAACATGTCTAATATATCTCTACCGTTCATATATCCACGATACATGGAGATAGATGCCCCACTCATGGATGCTAAACTCATTGTAATTGCTGGTCCTATAGAGAAAATAACAGACCTTTTTTCATATTGACTGATATGTTCAGGTTCATCTACTGTTAGTGTATATTCATTTATGATTTCTGGTTGATAGATTGTTGTTCTATCTACGTATTGAATTGGAGATAACATAGTTGTCTTAGGAGTAAACTTACTTAAATGGCAACTCGTATTCGATGGATGGTTTACGATGATAAAATCTTCCTCAAATAGAATTCGTAGATAATATGTTTCTAGCAAATCTCCTGTTTTATATATCGTATTATGGATACGCTTATGATTCATATATGCATGAATGGAAGAATTTACTTCAATTTGTTTTGTATCAAAGTGTATCGTAATAGCGTTTCGATTTAATAACTCTGTAGAAACAGTTATATCATTCATGACTGTACCAATCACTATTGTATCTTGATAAAGATATGACTTAAATTGGCTCCATCCTTGTAGTAAGGGTATGGCTGTAAACCGTATATCATGAATCATACACGATTGTTCATGTTGCAGCAGATAAGAAACACCATCTTCAACAACCTGTATTACAACGCTATTTTCTTTTTGATATAACGTAAAATGAGAACCGAATACTGTATGTTCTACTCGATTCTCATCAACCAATATCAAGCATAGTTCATCTTTATATTCAGTATATAAAATCATTTCCGATTTATCTCAACGACCAATATATGACAATGCACGAGATGCTTTTTGTCTTTTGTTTGTATCACAATATCTGTACCACCTGATTTTTTTCCAATTACTTCACCCGCTGAACTAACTTCAGCGATATCTGTATTCTTACTTATATAAATTAAGTCTTCAACAGTATATCCTTCTGGTAGACCTGTCACTTGTATACGTGTGCTGACCCCAACACCAGAAATTAATGAATAATCTTTTAATGTAATTCTCTTTTTCACCTGTATTGCTTCTACATTTGGTACTTTTTCTCTATCTTCGCAACTGCAATGATCAACACTCATCCAGTTTTCATAGGTAACTTTCCCCTTTGGAAACAAGGGTGCATTCGATTCACTAAGAATAGGAATATTTCTGCTAAAACCAAATCTTCCTGCTAAGCTATTACTACTATTCAGTTTTAAATTACACAGCCAATATGCATTTAGTTCTGTACATACTTTGATATCAGGATTTCCTTCAGATAACTCTTCCACAAGGTCTGGTTGCACATCAATATCAAATGATTCTGCTTTCCCTTCTTCGTTATAGAGATATGTTTTAGTGTGGAAATACCCTTTCGCACCTGCATCAATCTCTGCATCCATTATATTTTGATTGAATGCATGTAATGCTAGGTTCGTACCAAGTGTAATACCTGTTTCAGCACGAATTGATGCGGTAGCTTTCTTACTATGATCAGAAATGCTTCGCATATTACCATTACGAATCTCACATCCCAAAACATGATTTTGTACAAATGATAATTCAGCTTTACCAGTCGCATATACGTTTAGATTCAGTTTCATTACAACAGATACCATAGGAGCATTTGGCATAGGAATCTTAACCGTACATAATGTAATCGTATCCGTTATAACTTCTTGTTTTGTTTGAAATATATTCTGTACTGTACTAATAAAATCTTTTGGATTTAGTTTTGAGAAATCTCCATATAACTCCTTATACATACCATTACGTAAACCAATATTCTCTGAAGTAGTAAAGTCTGCTTTCAAATAGCCGTATTGAATTCTATCTTCATCTTTGTCCCATTTATATTGAATATGTAGATTATCTAATGCCGCATTTGCATACAACAGTCCACCAACCTGCAATTGTTTAGAAACCTCTGCATGTAGAGAACTAGTAGTACCTTTTAGTGCTATTCGAAAGCCATTTATTTCGAATGTATGATTGATTAAGCTGGTTGACATTAAGGACAGAGAGTGACTTTGCTCTGTCCCTTCTTGAACTACATTTCCATTTCCATCAACTATTTTTGCATGATTAAACTCTAAATCTGTACCACCTTGAATATCGAATTGTTCAATAACATCTTCCATATTCACTTGTTCTAAAGTTGTTAATATTCCTTGATTTGTATACTCACAATTTACTACACGATAGTATGTATCATCATATACGATATACATTCCATTTCTTATAGAAGAATCTGATTCAAATAATGCGGTTAATCCTTCTTCATCAAATTGTTTTGGCTCATCATCCGCAAACTGAACGTCATCTTTCAATTGAACTGTTGTTTGTGTATCTGTAAATTTCCGATTATTAACAATATCAATAACCTGTGCTAAATATCCAAAAGCCTCTTCTTTTGAAATCTGATCTTTTGGACGAAAACGTTGTCGCTCATCAAGGCTCATCAAACCACTGGCAACGGCAGCCTTGACTTGATCTGGATAACTACAATCTTGTAAATCTTTAATAGTATCTGATAAACCCTCATGTGTTCTTGAGATAAGATTCATTAATGTATACGCAACCATCTCTCTTGTTAATGTAGCTGATGGGTTAAATGCTTTCGATGGGTTTAATACTTCCCATTCAACAGATGATTGCACAACAGTAAAATACGGCGAATTAGAAGTTATATTTAAAAAATACGGTTCCTCTTGTTGATAGTATGTGATGCCTGCTTGTGCAGTAAGTTCCGTTAGCCATTCTCCATTTGTCATTGTATCTGTCACCTTCTTTTTACATCCAACAAATGGAACTAACATACATAACACAAGCAGTACGGCAAACTTCCTAATACTGAATACCGGATGCATTTCCTGTAATTGTTGTTTCTAATGAATCATAACTAGAAACTGTAGTATCTAAAAACTTTGCATACGCATCAATGAGTACACGATACTTCTCGAAACGATTTGCAAATAATTGGAAACGATTTCGAATCTCCTCACCACCATCAGAAACCCAAGTACCATTTAATGATGTTATTTCTTTTTGCATTGCAGTTAAATCATCATACATCATTTGATTCGTTGAACGAAGTTTAGCTGCTGTATCACTT
>CALEMV010000077.1 GCA_937910655.1 uncultured Solobacterium sp. | reverse complement strand
CATGCCTAGTCTCGTGGGCTCGGAGATGTGTATAAGAGACAGATGACAGCCACAGAGACAATCACTTCAAATGAACGCGTTCTTGCGGCAGACCCATTAGTAGAATACATCCCTGCTCAAGGCAAAAAAGGTGATGAAGTTTATGTCCCAGAAGTCGTTGGTGGTATTGGGGAAGAAGATATTGTTACACTTGTACTTCCTTATATCAAGAGCGCTCGTGAAGGTGTTCTTCGTCTTGGAGAAATCTTAGAGAAATATGGTACATACGAAATGAATGGTATTGCTTTCCAGGATGTTGATGAAATTTGGTGGCTAGAAACAATCGGTGGACATCATTGGATTGCAAAGCGTGTCAAAGATGATGAATATGTTGTAATGCCTAACCAACAAGGTATTGATAGCTTTGATTTAAAGGATGCTTTTGGTAAGCAAAAAGAACACCTATGCTCTAGTGACCTAGTAGAATTCATCGAGAAGAATCATCTAAACCTCAACCAAGATAGCAAGAAGTTTAATCCACGTTACGCATTTGGTTCACATTCAGATGCAGATCACGTATACAATACACCACGTGCTTGGATTATTGGACGCTACTTCAATCCAACATCCTACCGTTGGGATGGTCCTAAGGCAGATTATCGTCCTGATTCCGATAACATTCCTTGGAGCTTTGTGCCAGAACACAAGATTACAGTTGAAGATATAAAGTATGTATTATCTCACCATTATCAAGGCACACCATATGACCCATATGGAAAGCATGGTGATTCCTCACTACGCGGTTCCTTTAGACCAATTGGTATTAACCGCAATAACTTCCTAGCATGCGTGCAGATTCGTCCATATGTGCCAGAAGAAATTCGTTCTATTGAATGGATTGCCTATGGCTCTAATACTTTCAATGCATTTGTACCATTCTATGTAAATATTGATAAAACACCTATCTATACAGCAAATACAGATAAAACTGTTACAACAGATAACTTCTATTGGGCTAACCGTATTATCGGCGCTCTAGCGGATGCACATTACAGTGCTACAAGTTCTGCTATTGAGCGTTATCAAAATGCTGTACAAACAAAGGGTCATCAAATTATCAAGAAGTATGATTCTGCATTCAATCAGAATGTAGACCCTGTTATACTATGCCAAACAGCGAACCAAGAAATCGCAGATATGGCAAGACAACATACAAATGACCTATTAGATAAAGTACTCTACACTGCAAGCATGGGCATGAAGAATGGTTTTTCTAGATCAGATGCCTAATTTCTAAAAGATACGAGGCCTTTATCACCAACAACATATAAGTAAAAGGATGACGATTATTACCGTCATCCTTTTATTGTGTTTCTATTGAAACTTACTTTTCCTCTTCTTCTTTCTTTCTGCGCTTCCAGAGGATAAAGAAGAATATTGCAAATCCAGAAAGAAGTGTAGCTAAAGTCCCAGCAAATACAGGTCTATTATTTACAAAACGAACCCATAGATTTGTTGTTACGAAGAAGTTATCAATTTCTTCTTCAATTTTATTACCAGCTGCGTCAGTTAGAACAATCTTCACATTTCTAGCATAGTCGGCACTATCAATTTCTAATGCATAGTCTCCACCATTCTTGATGAGTTCTTCTAATTGTGCTTGATCTAAAGTCGCAACTAGTTTGCCATCTAGATAGATTTCAGCCTTAGATAGTGCTAAGTTATCTGCTAACTTGATTTCTGCTTTATACTTTTCACCAACATATACCTTATTCTTGTCGATATTCTTGAATGTAACACTTGGTGTTGTCTTATCGATACCGAAACGTAGGTTCATCTTCTTTGTATCTAAAGTATTCTCAGATACGTTTCCAGCCTTATCTTCAGAATAAAGTGTGATGGAATATACAGCGTCATCTGTAAATAGTGAACGATTAATTCTATATGTGTAGTGGTACCACTTTCCGTTTCCACCTTCAATTGTCACTTGATAATCCTTACCCTTTTCAAGAACAACTGTCTTATTATTCTTGAATAATGTAATCTTCGCGTTATCTACTGGGTCAACATTTGTTTCATAGATGACAATATCACCAACTTCACGTACATACTTACCTGCAATTGCCTTTGTATTCTCGTCAAATCCATATGTAGAACCAAAGCGGTTTACAGAGAATGTAATTTGCTTTTCTTCAGTATTACCAGCCTTGTCAGTAATCTTCGCTGTTAATGTGTAAATATCATCTTCTTCTTTCACATTTGCGAAATCATAGTATGTATAAATTTGACCATTTTGAATTTCAGTATAGAAGCCCTTATTCTCAACACGACCTCTCATCGCACCTGTAAGTGTAATCTCAACAGTAGAAGGATCAAAGTTAGCGTCAGAATACTGAATTACAGGAGCAACTCTACCCTTATTTGCGGATTGATCTACAATATCTCTAATTTCTAATTGAGGCTTTGTTAAGTCGATGAAGAACTCATCTCTTGGATAGTCTGTAGCTGTGTTTCCAGCTCTATCTTGTACATCAATATCAAATTGATACTGACCATCAGTAGCGTATGTAATCGTAGCTGTATGAGAATCACCATTATCAGACCATGCACTTAGAGCTGGTGCTCCATTTGTACCACTTAGATTTGCAATCGTTGCAGTTACTCTCTGTGGATCGAAGTTACGTTCAACAATAGT